>JBFMED010000048.1:0-9737 GCA_040753475.1 bacterium | reverse complement strand
GCACTTAAGGCACAAAGGCACAGAGTTTATTTGTTACTTGCTTTCTTTGTGCCTTTGTCCCTTTGTTCCTTTGTGCCTAGCTATAGGGTAGCTAAACATGTACGCTTAATTTATTCTTAAAACAAAATTGGTTTTCGGGTGAATCATATTATGATTTTTATTGACATAAAGCCCAGATTAAGATTATATTTTATTTATGTATCGCTATGGAGATAGGGATAATCTGATATGTAGCTTTTGCGGAAAGGGAAGGGATGAGGTAGAAAGGCTGGTAGCTGGGCCTGGAATATTCATCTGTAACGAATGTATTAAATCTTGTAATAATGCAATAACGGAAGAAAAACAAAAGAAGGAAAAGAGATTTGTCCTCTTTAGGCCAAAGGAAATAAGGGCATTTCTTGATAAATATGTTATTGGACAGGAGATGCCAAAGAAGGTTTTGTCCGTTGCTGTATATAACCATTATAAAAGGATAATAAGCAATTTGGAAGATGATGTTGAGATTGAAAAAACAAACATCCTCCTTATTGGTCCAACCGGCACAGGGAAGACCCTTCTTGCTTCAACCCTTGCCAGAATACTAAATGTCCCATTTTGTATTGCAGATGCCACATCATTAACCGAGGCAGGATATGTGGGAGATGATGTTGAAAATATCTTACTAAGGCTTATCCAATCTGCTGATGGTGATGCAAGAAAGGCAGAAAAGGGGATTATATATATTGACGAAATAGACAAGATTGCAAGAAAAAGCCAGGATTCGCCTTCTATTACCAGGGATGTCTCTGGAGAGGGTGTTCAGCAGGCATTGCTTAAGATTTTAGAGGGAACGATTGCCTATGTTCCACCACAGGGCGGAAGAAAACATCCCCATCAGGAGCTTATTCCTATAAATACAAGCAAGATATTGTTTATCTGCGGTGGTGCATTTATTGGGCTTGAGGATGTTGTCAAATCAAGGTTGGGAAAGCAATCCATTGGGTTTGGAAAGGGATTAAAAGAGGGGAGTTCTTCCCCTTATCTTTCAAGGCTTATCCCCGATGACCTGCTAAAATATGGTCTTATCCCAGAATTTGTAGGAAGGCTTCCTTTGGTTAGCATTCTTTCCCCTTTAACATTAGATGATATGATAAGAATTTTGGAGGAACCAAGAAATTCCTTAATAAAGCAATACAAAAAGCTCTTTTCCTTTGAAAAAACACATCTTTCCTTTACGAAATCTGCCATAAAAACAATTGCTGAGATAGCTTTTTTACGAAAAACAGGAGCGAGGGCACTTCGTTCCATAATGGAGGAGATAATGCTTGATCTTATGTATGAAATTCCATCATCAGAGGTTAAAGAGATAGTAATTACAGAGGAGGTTGTAAGACAAAAGCTGTCCTCTACATGGCTTTTAGAAAAGAGTGCGTAAGAGAATTTAGGATTTAGGAATTAATGAATTTTAGAACAAATAAACATATATGCCTTTTTTTTCTCCTTCTTGCAAGCTTTGCCTTTGCAGGGACAAAAACCACAGGGATAATTCTTACACCAACCGGGAATATAAAAAAGGAGAAAGCAGGCTTTGGCGGTGATTTGGGCTTTGTCTATTACATTGGTGATATATTAAGGAAGGAGGATGACAAAACAAACAATCTATATCCCATTAAATCCTTCTATTTCTTTGTGGATGGAAAGGCTTCACCTCTCACCTATCCAATAGGCGTTGCAATGGGAGGGACGGGATTTGTTGTTTTGCAAGGCTCTCAGCCAGAGGGAGAGTATAATATGGGTGGAGGTGGCAAAATTGGCACTGAAACCCAGGTTTTTGGATTTCTCTATCTTGTATTAAGTAAACAATTGTCTACAAAAAATGGGGCGTCTCTTGGTTTTCTTTATGGTCCAATGGATAAAATCTTCAATCCAATAATTCATAATCTTGATATTAAGATACAGGATGAAAGCCTGGCATATTTTGCCTCATTAGATACAAAGATATTTAAAAGAAAATTTGGGGTTGAGATTATAAGACCAAAGGGCTACAATTATTTCCTTGTAAATACATCTATTGATAAATTCTTGGGATTTTCCCTTTCCTATCTTAAAGCCTCCTCTATTTCATCCTTGATTGGCTACTTTGGAATAAGACTTAATGTGTTTTGATTGTAAGGAAAAATAAAAACCTCACACTGGACAAAATCATTAAGTAAAGATTATAATATATAAAAGGGCTATAGATGATTATAGAATTAACCAGCGATGATATACAACAAGCAAAGGCAATATTTTATTCATATCCACATCATTTTAATAAACTTGGTCTCCTCAAGCTTGAGGAGGAGATGATAGATTATGTTAACAATCCAGATTTTTCAAAAAGATGCTTCTTTGTTGAGAAAGAAAGTCATCAGGTTTTGGGTGTCATTGGATATTCAAGGAGCTTAAAAAACCCCTATGAATTTGAGGTTACATGGCTTGCTGTCCGAGCTGAT
This sequence comes from bacterium, assembly GCA_040753475.1. Lineage (GTDB taxonomy): Bacteria > UBA9089 > UBA9088 > UBA9088 > UBA9088 > JBFLYE01. Next base: position 7,263 of record JBFMED010000048.1, on the reverse strand, counting down.
TTTAAAAGAAAGGGTATAGGAAAAAGGCTAATTGAGCATCTTGAGGAGAGGGTAAAAGGTCTTTTTGCAGAGATATTGGTAGTTTATACACCCGATGATATTGGTTCTATAAGCTTTTATGAGAAAATGGGCTTTACACAAAGCGGAGAGCTTTCATCAGATAATAAAATTGGCTATAAGAAGACAATAAAGGTTCAAAAGCCAACATTTAGGTCAAGAGAAATGATCGGAATTTATGAAAGATGAGTGAATGCATATTGATAAGGCATGCCCAGACAGATTGGAATAAAAGAAAGGTCTTCAGGGGAAGAAAAGAGGTTGAACTAAACAGAACAGGCATTCGTCAAGCGGAAAAAACATCAACCCTCCTTGCAGAGCTTCCTGTTGAGACAATCTATACAAGCCCCCTTAAAAGGGCATTGATTACAGCCCAGATACTAAAAAGGCCACATCCGAATGTAGAGGTAAAGGAGGTTCCTTCATTTATTGACATTGATTATGGGGAATGGCAGGGGCTTTCAGAGGATGATGTAAAGAATAACAAGCTTTATTTAGATTGGATAACAAAACCTGAAAGTGTTACATTTCCTGGAGGGGAATCATTGGAGGATGTTAAAAATAGGGCCCTTCCTGTTTTTGAGGAGATTATAAAAACCTGTAAGCTTTCAATCATTGTAACCCATCGGATTGTAATCAAAATTATTCTTCTCCATATTATGGGGCTTAAGCTTTCATCTTTCTGGAGTGTCCGCCAGGATCCTTGTGGAATAACAAGGATTGAATTTATGGATAACAAATTCATTATCTCTAGCCTAAATGAGACCCATCACCTCTATAAACCATCAGTAGAGGTAAAAGAGGATTTTTAATGCTTGTTTATCCTGCTATTCTAACAGAAAAAAAAGAGGAATTAGAAAGGATGCTAAAGCTCGCAGAAACCTTTTGTAAAAATGTCCATATAGACATTATGGACTCTGTTTTTGTCCCTTCTAAAAGCATAGGCTATGATGATCTTATTGAAACAGACCTCTTTATGGAGATACATCTTATGGTTAGCTCTCCCATAGATTATATAGAAGGCTTTAAAAGAAAGGGTGCAAGGAGGATAATCTTCCATATTGAGGGAAAGGATTCTCCTGAGGAGGCAATAAAAAAAATAAAGGATGAAGGTTTAGAGGCAGGCATCTCGCTTAATCCCGAAACACCTATTTCCAAACTCAAGCCATTCCTTGATAATCTGGATCTTGTGCTTATTATGAGCGTTGTCCCTGGTTTTTATGGAAGCACATTTATCCCCAATGTTCTTTCTAAAGCAAAAAAGCTCAAAAAAGAAAGGTCAGACCTTTGTCTTGAGATGGATGGTGGCATAAAGCTTTCAAATATTTCCCTTTTAAAAGATGCAGGGATTGATATTGCAGCGGTTGGATCAGAGATATTCAAAGCATCAAACCCATCTTTTGTTTTTAATGAGCTTTCAAAGGTATGAAAAGAATTTGGGATTTGGGATTTAGGAATTTAGGACTTTTATCGTTCATCATTTCATTAAATATATTTGCCCAAAATCTCCCCTATGAATTTTACAAAAATGGGCTATTTAATCTTACTCAAGATTATTTAAGGGATACACAAGAAGAGGATGGCCTTTTTCTTAAGGCAGAATCTTTATTTTTTCTATGTTCCTATAAAACGGCATATAAAAATTATTTAATCCTTAAAGAGATCTCTCTGGATGAAGAAAGGCTTTCTATTGTATATTACAGGATTGCTGATTGCCTGTGGTTCATCGACAAAAAAGAAGAGGCTCTTTCTTCCTATCAAGAAGCACTTTCAAGATACCCCAATAACCCATCATCTTCTTACGCCATCTTTAGAATTATCCAATATTATCTTGAAATAAAGGATTATGATCGGGCTGTTTCGCTATTTTCTTCATACCTTATGGATTATCCAGACCTTCCCTGGAAAGACAGCGTCTTTTATTCCATAGCAGTGTCATTTGAAGAAATTAAGGATTATAACAGGGTTATTTCCTATTACAAAAAGATTTTGGAAACATCAAAGGATGATCTCTTAAGAAGAAATTCCCTATTCTCCCTGGCAAGAATTTATTATGAAAATGGTGATTTTGAGAAATCCCTATTCTATGCAAACTGCCTTGTTAAATCATACCCATCAGATTCCTCCTTTATTCTTCTATTTTCCTGCCTTTTTAATATGAAAAGATTTGAGGATACAGTTTCTGTTTTTCCAAAAATTTCATCTCCCACAAAGGAGCTTTATCTTGCACAAGCAGAAAGCTTATATAGCCTTGGGAGATTTGATGAGGCAGCGGATTTCTATAGAAAAGCAGGGACAGGACCAGGCATTTCATTTTCTTATCTTAAGCTTTCTAAAATAGACCTTGCCTTAGAGGAATTAAAGAAAATAGGCGATGATAGAAGCTTATATCTTATAGCCCAAATAGGAGAAGATAATGAAAAGATTAAGGCGTATGAGAAGATTATCGCAGATTACCCAAAAAGCAGCTTTAGGGAGGAGGCATTTTTAAAGCTTTGTCTTTTGTATCTTAAAATTGGAAGTATAACAGAATGCCTGGCAATGTGTGATGAACTGACAAAGGAATACCCAAAGACCCCCCTTTCCCTTATTTGCCTTTACAATGTAGGAATAAGCCTTGATAATGAAGAATACCTTTTGCATCTTGTCAATTTATACCCAAATTTCTCAAAAAATCCCGAGATTCTTTACAAAATTGGTGATGCTAGGATGAAAAAGGGGCGATACAAAGAGGCAATAGATGCCTTTTCTTCTTTAATAGAAAAATACCCAAAAAGCGAATTGTTTGGCTATGGCCTCTACAATATGGCATTCCTTTATAACAAGATGGGAAATCCAAAAAAGGCAAGGCTGGTGTATAAAACCATTCCTGCCATTGATAAAGAATTAGGAGAAAGGGCATTGTTTTATTCGGCAAATATATCATTTAACCTTAAAGATTACGGATTGGCAATTTCAGATTATCAAAGCCTTATAAGGCAATATCCAAAATCAAGCTTTGTTTCTGCCTCAATATACCAGATAGGATGGTGCTATTATAAAAAGGAAAGATTTGATGATGCCAGAAAATATTTTACAAAGATAATCTTAAATTATAAAGAAAGCCCATATTTTTCTTGTTCTATTTATTGGCTTGCCTGGACTTACTTTGAGGAGGGAAGGGATGATGAGGCAATTGAGGCATATTTAAGGCTACAAAGGGAGTTTCCAGAGGATAGCCTGTCAAAGGATGCGTATCTTAGAATAGGCTTGTGTTTTTATAATCAGGGTAAATACAAAGAGGCAATTTCTTCCTATCAAAAGCTTGTTGAAAAAGGGGTTGATAAAGCCTTAATGGAGGAGGCATTGTATCAAATAGGAGAGGCATTTATAAAGGACAATAAACCAGGGGCTGCCATAAATTACTATAATCTTTTCCTTGAAAAAGGGCAGGGGAAAGAACTGGTTAAAAAGATAAGAAAAAGAATTGCCCAGGTCTATTATTTAGATGGAAAGAAGAGGGATTCTAGAGAGGAATATAAAAAGCTTCTCTCAGAAGACCTTACGGATGATGAAAAATCTGATGCATATTATTGGATAGGAAGGACATATTTGCCCGATGCAAAGGAGGAGGCAATTGTTTATTTTAGAAAGGTAGATGAGCTTTATCCCAGCTCAGAATGGGCAGCTGATTCCCTCTTTAGAATAGGTGTTATCCTTTATTCCTCTGGCGATTATAAGGATGCATATTTTGAATTTAAAAGGCTAATAAAAAATTATCCCAAGAGGGATGATTTGATAAAAGAAGCAAAGGCATACATTACGAAGATTGAAAAAGGGAAAAATTAGTGAAGATAATGCTCATTGCTGGTGAGGCATCAGGAGACCTTTATGGAAGCTATCTTTCCAAAGAGATAAAGAAAATAAGAGAAGATATTAGCCTTTTTGGAATGGCCGGAAGGCTAATGGAAAAAGAGGGCGTTGAGATTCTATTTCCCATATCCCTTGATATCGTTGGAGCCTCTGATGTAATTTTTAAAATCCCAAAGGCAATCTTTTTGTTAAATAATGTCCTAAAGGTAGCAAAGGAAAGAAAACCAGATAAGGTTGTCTTGATAGATTTTGCTGAATTTAACCTCTGGCTTCTTAAAAATCTTGTAAAGCTTAATATAAAAACAGCCTGGCTTTTTCCACCCACGGCTTGGATTTGGAGAAAGAATAGGGTAAATGTGATTAAAAAGGCAGGGCTTATTTTATCAACCCTTCCCATTGAAAGGGATTTTTATAAAAAAGAAGGTGCAAATGTTGTTTTTATAGGACATCCCTTGCTTGATATTGTAAAGATAAATGGAAATTTTGTTGATAAGAAAAAACCTGTTATTTCTTTTCTTCCAGGAAGCAGAAAAAAAGAGATAGAGAGGCATCTTCCAATTATGGTTGAGGTAGCAAAGGCCCTTGGTGATATAGAGCTTTTTCTTATCCTTGCAGAGGGAATAGAAAGAGGAATAATAGAAAAATATATTAAAGGCTTAAATATTTCTATTGTTCCCCACTCATATAATCTAATGGCACAATCAGACCTACTTATTACATCCTCTGGAACAGCAACCCTTGAGGGAGCAATCCTTGGAATACCAATGATTGTTATCTATAAGATGGATAGAATATCGTTCTTCCTTGCAAAAGCCCTGGTTAAAACAAAATATATCAGCCTTCCAAATATCATTAGAGGAGAAAGAATTGTTCCAGAATTTCTGCAAGATGAGGCAAATCCTTCTAATATTGTAAAGGAGGCGCTCTTAATTTTAAATGATGAAAAAAAGAGGGAGGAAATGAGAATTGAGCTTTCTAAGATAAAGGGCATAATTGGCCCTTCTGGAGCAATGGGAAAGGCAGCAAGGGCAATTGTTGAATTATAAAAGATGAATATTGAAGATTATCTTTCTCTTCCATTATGGAAGAAGAAATATGAAGAAGAAATAAAATGGGCAAGGTCAAGAGGGAAAGAGGAAAAATTAGATGTAATTATCTCTCTTAACTTGATGGGAAGAAGATTAATAGAGGCTAATGATAAAGAGAAAAAGCTTGAAGCTTTAAAGAAAAGGTCTATAATCAACAAGGAAAGGCTTAAAAAATTTATAAACGCCCAATTAGAAAAATAATGACTACATTGGAGGAGGCATTATTCAGATTTACCTCAATATTAGAGGGGCTGAATATAAATTATGCTATTATAGGAGCAATAGCATCAGGGATATATGGGCTACCTCGCACAACATATGATATAGACATCCTTCTTAATATAGAAAAGATAAAAATTCCTCCATTTTTAGAAGGGCTTAAGGATAAGGGATTTAGCTTTAATGAGAAAATATTAGATGAATTAAATGAGGGGTATCTTTCAGAAGCACATTATAAGAATGTAAGGGTTGATATTCTCCTGCCTGTTCTACCTTATTTTAACGAGGTAATAGAGGGTGCAATTAGCTTTAATTTTTTAAATAGAAAAATAAGATTTGCCAGGCCAGAGGATTTGATAATCCTAAAATTGCTTTCTAATAGAGGAAGCGACAAAGAAGATATTTTTGGAATAAAAGAGATAAATTATTCTCTTAATATTTCCTACATTAAAGATTCCTTAAAGAGGCTCATTGGAGAAAAACATCCATCATTTGTGGCATTTGAGCAAATATTTGAGGAACAGATATGAAAAAGCTCGTTTTATTTCTTTTTATTTATTCCTTTGCCCTTTGTGAGGAGCTTTTCTATAATGTAAAGATATTAGGGATAAATGCAGGGACACAAAGGATAATAACAAGGGAAGAAGAGAGTGGAATAATGGTTATATCTGATACAAAGACAAATAAATTCTTTTCAAAATTTTATAAACTAGATGATCGCATTGAAACCCTCGTTGATAAAGAGACGTTCCTTCCCGTTATTATTAAAGAAAAAATAGAGGAAGGGAAAGAAAAAAAGGAGCTTCTAACCTATCTTTCCCAAGATAGATTAGAAGCCACAATAATTGAGGGAGATATTAGAAAAGAGATAAATCTGTCTAAAGAAACATTTAATATTCCATCCCTTATTAATCTTCTTAGAAACAAAGAGCTAAAGGTTGGAAGTAAAGAGATTTTTTCTATAATCACATTAGGGAAGATAGAGGATATAGAGGTGCAGGTAGAAAGCCTTCAGAACATCTATTTTGAAGGAGAAAGAGGGGCTGTATTTAAGGTTGTAGCTAAAGATGTGGTTCTTTGGTTTTCAAGGGAAAACGGCGTTCCTCTTATAATAGAGGTAAAGCTTAAATGTGGTCTTGCTCTTAAGGGGTATTTGAAAAAAGGATAAAAGAACTTATAGAAAAACCAAGGGAGAGCCATACTAACCTAACTTTCGCATTTTTAAAAAAAGATCCGCATAGCATAAGGGTTTGATAGAATTTTAAGTCACTATTTTGCATTCGACCATCTTTTTATTGGTTTAATTATTTCAGGTGTAATCCTAAGTCTCTTGTAAATTTCCAGACCTTCCTGACGCCCCGCAACAATATAATGATAGTTACGGCCTTTCAAACACTGAATGTTCTTTTCATCCCCCATCCCTCTATCTACTACTACTGTCCTGTTCTCTTTCTTCCCAACCCTTCTCTCAATGCAATCTAACATCTCATCTAAGGTAGTTATATCTACCTTGTTACCATCAAAAACTTCATGCGCCTTCGGAAAACCATCCCTGTTAATTACAAGCCCAACTACTACTTGTTTACAATCAGATCTCCCTTCACGAGAATATCCCCTCTTTGCCTGCTCATTCAGAAGACCTTCTCCCTCAAAATAGGTAGATGTCAAATCGTATAGATATACTGTATCATCAAGGTTAAATAAACTCTTCTCCCTTTCTCCTAATCTTGCTTCAATCAATTCCTTATGCTCATAGAGTTTATCCAGATTCCGATATAACTTGTCTTTCTCAAAATAGACTGATGTAATGTCATACATAAGAAACAGTGGGTTTTCTCCACTTAGAGAATAAAAGTCTTCCATTATATCCTTAATCATATCCAGAAACAAAGAATTCCTCAAGGGAAGGTAAGACAATAGCCTTGGGATTATTAATAACCTTTGCAAGATTTTCTCTTAAAATGGGATTAAGCTCTGTAAGATTACAAAGATACTTACATTTTATCTTTCCCTTATCCCGATAAGAAGAGGCTAACCAGAAGGTTTC
>JBFMED010000047.1:0-6674 GCA_040753475.1 bacterium | reverse complement strand
GTTATCAGACCTATTTCTTATTTCACTAAAAACAAAGGCATTTGTTGCACCTGGATACCTTGAGAATAAAAGCCCTGCCAAGCCTGCAACAAATGGAGATGCCATTGATGTTCCAGACATATAGGCAAATGAATTTAAGATGTAAAGTGTTAAATAAATCATAAATCTACTTAATCACCCCTATCTTTCCAAGGCCAAATGTTTTATCTGAATTGCTTATGGTATAAAGATAGACACCAGAGGCAATGTTTTTTGTATCCCAAGAAATTTCTTCTCCTCTGCCTGCTGGAAGCTTTAGAACAAGCTCTCCAGATATTGTATAGATTAAGATAAATGTATCCTTAAAGGTTAAAGGGCTGCCCCTAAATCTTACAATTTGCCCAAATTTTGCTGGGTTTGGGAAAACTTTAATGGATGTTGTGGTAAATGTTGAAATAGAGGATGATGCTGTGCCTCCCTGAGAATCAGATGCAATAACCTGCCAAGAATATGTTGTATCCATAGCTAATGGCTTTTTAAAATTTGGTGTCCAAAATGTATCACTTGTATTTGCAACATTCTTTAGCCCTTCTTCACCTTTTCTCAAGAAAACAGAATATCTAATCTCATCCTTCCAATCTGGGTCAAATGATGTGCTCCATCTAAATGTAGGGTATTGGCTTGATGTCCATCCATTATTTTCTGGCTGGGTAATGGAAAATGCTGAAGGCGGTCTATTTTCTCCCCATAAGCTATAAAGGACATTTATCCTTCCAAAATCTTCCCTTTTAATGTTATCAGACCTATTTCTTATTTCACTAAAAACAAAGGCATTTGTTGCACCTGGATACCTTGAGAATAAAAGCCCTGCCAAGCCTGCAACAAATGGAGATGCCATTGATGTTCCAGACATATAGGCATATGTGCCTTTTTCCTCTGGAATTGTGCTTAAGATATAAACCCCAGGTGCAGAAATATCAACCCAGCTACCATATTGGGAAAACCAGGCTTTATTATCATTGCTATCTGTTGCTGCAACAGCCATTACATTATCATAGGCTGCAGGGTAGTTTTTTTCCTCTGTCCCATCATTTCCTGCTGCTGCAACAATGAATACATTTTTATTATAGGCATAATCACAGGCATCTTTTAAAAAATTTCCTACTTGAGGAGCCCCTAAACTCATATTGATTACCTTTGCACCATTGTCTGCTGAATATCTTATTGCCAAAGATATATCAGCATCATTACCATAACCATATTTATCAAGGCATTTTATCGCCAAAATCTTGCAATTCCAGGCAAGACCTGCTATACCAATCCCATTGTTTGTTTCACCAGCTGCAATACCAGAAACATGGCTTCCATGGCTATGATAATCCATTGGGTCTTTTTCATATGGAACAAAGCTTTGGCTTCCAATGATTTTATCATTTAAGTCAGGATGGGTATAATCAATTCCTGTGTCCAATATGGCAATGACAACGCTAGATGTTCCCTTTTCTATATCCCAGGCAGCTGGTGCAGAGATTTTAGGAAACGACCATTGGTCATTAAATTTAGGGTCATTTGGTGTTATATAAGCCTTTCGTATATAATTTGGCTCGGCATAGACAACATCTGGATTTTGCTTAAGCTTATCAATCGTATCAAATACCTTGATACCCTTCTTAAGCTTAAGCCTATAGGTATTATCAAATAGAGGCTCTATGGATTGCACTTCAATGCCCATTGTTTGAAGCCCCTTTTTTTCCCTAAATTTTACAAGGATTTCATCTTTTACAAAATCAGCAAAGATAAGGCTAGGAAATAAAAGAAATATTAAAACCCTCATAGAACAATCATACAATCTCCATAGCTTCCAAATCTATAATTTTTCTCTTTTGCTTCACTGTAAAGCATTTTTAATTCATCCAGACCAACAAATGCAGAGGTCATAATGAAGGGAGGGCTTTCGGGAAGGTGAAAATTTGTAAGCAACCCAGAGATTATCTTAAATTTAAACCCAGGGTAAATAAATAAGTCTGTCCAAAACCTGACCCCTGACTCCTGACCCCTGACCCCTGACTCCTGACCCCTGACCCCTGACTCTAATGCTCTTACCACTGATGTTCCGCAGGCGATTATCCTTTTATCTTTAGGGATTTTTTCCTCTATCCTTACATATTCCCCATCCATCCTGTGTTCCCTAATATCGCTACACCTTACCGTCTTAAATGTGCCAAGTCCGATATGGAGGGTAAGGTAAGCTATAGAAACCTCATTTTCCTTTAATTTTAAAAGAATCTCATCGGTAAAATGAAGCCCGGCAGTAGGGGCAGCGATTGAGCCATAATCTTTGGCATATACCGTTTGGTAATAAATTTTATCCTCATCTTCTGGATTTCTTTTTATATATGGCGGAAGGGGAGCTTTTCCAATCTCTTCTAAAATATCAAACAAATTGCCATTACAATTAAATTTAACTACTATAGGAAAACAAGAAATAACCTCTCCCTTTAGCCTTCCAAAATCAAGCACTTGCCCTTTGTTTATTTTCTTTCTTGGCTTTGCTAATACCTCCCAAATATTTTTTTCTATTTCCTTTACCAAAAGGATGTCTGTTCCATCTTTAATAAGCCGTGCGGGGAATACCCTTGTTTTATTAAGCATAAGGGCGTCTTTGGCCGAAAGAAGGTTTAAAATATCAGAAAAAATAAGGTGCTCAATTCTTTCCTTTTTTTTATCAAAGAAAAGCATCTTACATTTTTCCCTTTCTTTCATTGGCTCCTGGGCAATAAAAGACCTGGGAAGGGAATAAGAGAAATCACAAAGATTCATAAAAAAATTTTAAAGCCTTTAAAAATTTATGTCAAGTAATCTGGAGAAATTGCCGATATATAAGGTGAGATGTTTATAGATAGCTTATCGGGAAAAACAATTGAGCTGGCAAAGAAAGGGCTAGATTCTGCCACGCTTAGGCACAATGTTATATCAAACAATGTTGCCAATGTGAATACACCAGGCTTTAAAAGGCAATCGGTTGTCTTTGAAGATGCTTTAAAGAAAAATAAGATTTCTGCAAAGAGGCTAAATCCAAAGCATATCCCATTTTCCTATGAAAAGAATGAAAATTCTTCCAGAATTATTACAGAAAATGATACAATATATAGGAATGATGGAAATAATGTTGATATAGATAAAGAGATGGAAGACCTAGCAAAAAATGCAATTTATTACAATGCAATAGCAACCAGGCTGGCAAGGAAATTTAGCCTGCTTAAGCTGGTTGCACAAGGAGGGAGATAATGTTAACCGGTAGATTGTTTAGGGGAATAGATGCATCGGCATCTGGAATGTCGGCTGAGAAATTAAGGATGGATATTATCTCAGAAAACATTGCCAATGCCAATACAACGAGGACACCTGAGGGAGGTCCATACAAAAGGAGATTTCCCATATTTACACCAAGAAGCCAAGAGCCATTATTCAACCTACCATTTATTAAGCCTCCCATAACCATTGAACCGGGTAATGGCGTCAGGGTCTTAAGAATAGAGGAGGATAAAACACCTCCCAAGCTAAAGTATGAGCCAGGCCATCCAGATGCTGATGAAAATGGCTATGTTGCATATCCAAATATTAATCTTGCCACAGAGATGATAAATTTAATAACAGCCTCGCGTGCATATGAGGCGAATGTTACCGCGGCAAGAAATGCCAAGCAGATAATGATGAAAGCACTGGAAATTTAAGATTTAAGATTTAGGATTTAGGATTTATAGGGGGATAAATAATGGAAGTTGATTTATTTTCTTTATTACCAGAACCAAGTGTTCAACCAAAGATTGAGACCAAAAAGGATAAAAATGGATTATTTGACCTTGTGCTTTCTGGCTTAAAGGAGACAAATCGGCTAGAAAACAATGCAGATAAGCTTACCCAAGACCTTGTATCGGGAAAGCTTGAGAATATCCATGACCTTATGATTGCCTCAGAAAAGGCAGAAATCGCCCTTAATTTTACAATGGCAATCAGGAATCAAGCTTTGCGTGCCTACCAGGAAATTATGGGAATGGGGAGGTAAGTTAATGTGCCTTATCTTCTTTGTATGTGTTTAGCTAGGTGAGAATAAAATGGGAAATAGGCACAAAGGCACAGAGTTTATTTGTTACTTGCTTTCTTTGTGCCTTTGCCCCTTTGTTCCTTTGTGCCTGTTACGTGCCTTTGTCCCTTTGTTCCTTTGTGCCTGTTACGTGCCTTTGTCCCTTTGTTCCTTTGTGCCTGTTTACGTTCCTTTGTGCCTAGCTATAGGGTAGCTAAACACGTAATCTTCTTTTATGCTTGACAAAAAAATCAAAGATTTGTCATAATAAAGATGAATGGAAAAAGAGATTTACGATTATGATTTTAGGAATCCACCACGGCTAACAAAGGATAATATTATTAGTTTAAAGACAATCCATAGTGAATTTTCTAAAAAAACAGGGGCTTGGCTTTCCAATAGATTAGGAGAAGAGGCTACAATAGAAACAGAGGATTCTTTACAGACAGATTACTCAAGCTTTATCTCAAAATACCCATATCCAACAATACTCGGTTTAATTTCCCAAGCTCCACTTACATCCTTTTCTATAATCTGGCTAAAACCAAGCCTTGCTTTTTACCTCATTGATAAATTTTTGGGGGGAAAGGGAGAAGGCATTGAAATAGATAGGGAGATAACAAGCGTTGAGAGGGGGGTTCTTAAAAAAGTGCTGGATGAGTTTATGAATGTCCTTAAACAGGTATGGACCAGCGTTTGTGAGATAGATTTTAAATTAGAGGACATAGCAACAAACCCCCTTTCTCTTAAGGCTATATCTCCAAACGAGATTGTTCTAAAAACAGGCTTTAAAATAAAAATAAAGGAAAGGGAAGAAAATTTTTCTTTATGCCTTCCATTCATAAGCATTGAACCATACCTTGATAGACTAACCACAAAACCAAAGGAGGAAAAGAAAACAAAAGAAATGACTTCTACAACAATTGGGCTTATCTCCCTTCCCGTTGTTGCCCTTCTTGGGAAGACAAAATTAACAATGGGTGATGTCCTAAATCTCTCTTGCGGTGATGTCCTAAAGCTTCCAGCCAGAGTTTCTGATGGTGTTGTCTTGTGTGCAGGAGGAAAGGAAAGATTTATTGCAACCCCTGGCATATCAAGAGGAAATATGGCTGTCCAGATAAGGAAGGTTCTGAAGGAGGAAAAAAACGGATAGGCTTGAGAGAATAAAAGACCCAGAAGATCTTAAAGGTTTAAACCTTGATGAGCTTAAAGAATTAGCAGAAGAGATAAGGGAGCTAATTATAGAGACAGTCTCAAAAACAGGCGGCCATTTAGCCTCCTCCCTCGGTGTGGTTGAGCTGACGCTTGCCCTCCACTATGTATTCTCATTTTCAAAGGACAGGCTAATTTGGGATGTTGGGCATCAAAGCTATGCTCATAAGATATTGACCGGAAGAGGTGATAAATTCCACACCCTGCGTCAGCTGGGTGGAATATCAGGTTTTCCAAAAACAGAAGAAAGCATCTATGACGCATTTGATACCGGGCATGCCTCTACCTCCATTTCTCTTGCTCTGGGAATGGCGATTGCTAGAGACCTTAAGCAAGAAGACAAAAAGATTGTTGCCGTAATCGGGGATGGTGCGATGGGTGGTGGTTTAAGCTTTGAGGCATTAAACCATGCCGGGGCTGAAAAAAGAGACCTTCTGGTTATCTTAAACAGCAATGAGATGTCTATAGGAGAGACCGTGGGCAGCCTTTCTAAATACCTCAATAAGCTTATTACCCTTCCTATCTATATGAAATTTAGGGAAGATATGAACTCTCTTATAAAAAGGCTTCCCTTAGGGAAAAAGGCAATAAAAATTTCACATAAAATTGAGGAGGGGATAAAGGCAATGATTGTCCCTGGTATTCTCTTTGAGGAGCTTGGCTTTAGATACATTGGCCCAATTGACGGCCACAATATTTCCCTTTTGATAAAAACCTTAAAGAACATAAAAGAGCAAAAGGGCCCTATCCTTCTTCATATTATTACAAAAAAGGGAAAGGGTTATAGAATGGCTGAGGAAAATCCAGAATTATTCCATGGAAGCTCCCCATTTGACATTAAAACAGAAAAGCCCCTAATAAAGCAAGAGCAAAAGACATATTCACAAGCCTTTGGTGAGATTATATTAGCCCTGGCAAAAGAGGACAAGAGGGTTGTGGTTATAACCGCGGCAATGGCTGAAGGATGTGGCATTTCAAATTTCTTTAAAGAGCTTCCCGAAAGGGCATTTGATGTTGGAATCTGCGAGGAGCATGCGGTTACAATGGCAGGGGCTATGGCAAAAGAGGGGCTTAAGCCATTTGTCTGCATTTACTCAACATTTTTACAGAGGGCTTATGACCAGATAATCCACGATGTCTGCTTGCAAAATCTGCCGGTTGTTTTTATGGTTGATAGAGCAGGGATTGTTGGAGAAGATGGAGAGACCCATCAGGGGCTATTTGATCTTTCATACCTTTCCTCCTGCCCGAATATGGTTTTATCCTCACCCAAAGACTTGCAGGAGCTAGGAAGGCTCACAAAAACAGCCCTTGATTACAATGGCCCCTTTGCTATTCGCTATCCAAGGGGAGCCGACAAGGGAGATTATGACCTAACCCTCCCTCCATTTGAGATAGG
>JBFMED010000046.1:0-7850 GCA_040753475.1 bacterium | reverse complement strand
GGAGGTAATATTATTCCCCCTCCTTCGGCCATTATAGCCTACAAAGAGAATCAACAATAGAGTTTATATTCCCAGCACCTAAGACAAGAATGACATCACCCTTTTTTACCTTTGTTTTAAGAAGCTTTGGAATCTTTGTCCAATCAGGGATATAATAGGAATTTGGATGCTTTATCCTGAAATATAAGGTTTCTCCAGTAATGCCAGAGATTGGCTTCTCAGAGGCAGGATATATATCGGTTAATATCAGAATATCAGCAAGCTTAAAACAGGTTGCAAATTTATTAAGCAGGTCTTTTGTCCTTGTATAGCGATGTGGTTGGAATACAACGATAAGCCTCCTTTTCCATCCCAGTCTTGCTGCCTTTAGGGTTTCTCTTATCTCTGTTGGGTGATGTCCATAATCAGAAACAACCATAATATCCCCATCTTTTTTTATATCAAGCCTTCTTTCAACACCAGAAAAGCCCTCTAATGTGGCTTTGATTGTCTCAATGGGGATAGAAAGGTATTTGCCCACGCAAAAACCCGCAAGGGAATTTAAGACATTGTGCCTTCCCAAAAGCCTTACACTCCATTTTCCAAGATCTTCATTTCCATCTATAAGGTTAAATTCTGTATGGTCTTTTAATACCTTTATATTCCTTGCCCTTATTTTTCCCTGTCTTATCCCATAGGTTTTATATTTTATTTCTATTCTTGGAATAATCTCCCTTATAAGCCTATTATCGCTTCCTAAAACAGCAAAATCTGCCCTCCTTATAAATCCTAGATATTCCATTTTCATCCTTCCTACATTTTTGAAATGCTCCATATGCTCCCTATCCATATTTGTAATAACAGAAATCTTTGGAGAAAGATGCAAAAAGCTTCCATCGCTCTCATCTGCCTCACAGACAAGGTATTTAGAAACCCCAAGCTTTGCATTGCTTCCAAATGCCTTTGCAATCCCACCATTTATTACAGTTGGTGAAAGACCTGCCTTATCTAATATTGCAGAAATTAAGCCTGTTGTGGTTGTCTTTCCATGTGCGCCTGATATAGCAATTGAATATTTTTTCTCCATCAAAAGACCAAGAAACTCTGCCCTTTTAAGGATATTTAACCCCCTATTTTTTGCCTCAAGCATCTCAGGGTTATCCTTTAGGATTGCCGAAGAGACAATCACTGTATCTGCTTGCCCTAAATTTTGCTGGGAATGCCCATTGTATATTCTTGCTCCAAGGGTTTTAAGCCTCTTTGTAATTTTAGATTCACAGAGGTCGCTTCCTGAAACATAAAATCCCATATTTAAAGCAATCTCTGCCAAACCAGACATTCCAATTCCACCAATGCCAATGAAATGGATGTTTTTCATTTTTCTCTTGATATTTTAGCCCCAAGCAGGGATAGCCTTTCCTCTAATGCTTCATACCCTCTGTCAATATGATATACCCTGTCAATTATGGTTTTCCCTTTTGCAGAAAGACCTGCCAGAACCAGAGCTGCCCCATTTCTTATATCTGAGCTCATAAGATTTGCACCCTGTAAGGCTTCTATCCCTTCAATAATAATTTCCCTTCCTGCAACCCTTATCTTTGCTCCCATCCTTGAAAGCTCAAATATGTGGCTTGTTCTTTCATTAAATACGGTCTCCTTTACAATGGATGTTCCATCTGCAATGCACATTAAGGAGCAAATCAATGGCTGGAGGTCGGTTGAAAATGACGGGTATGGGCCTGTGATAACATTTGTTGCCTTAAACCTTTCTTTTCCAATTGCCTCTATGCCAGCATCCTTTCTTTTAATTATAACACCCATTTCAGAAAGCTTGGCAATTAAGCCTCTCATATGGCTATGTATTGCATTCTGGACAAAAACCCTTCCATTTGTAATTGCACCGGCAATAAGAAATGTTCCTGCCTCAATCCTATCGGGAATGGGTAAATATTCACAAGGGCTTAATGATGAAACACCATCAATTGTAATGGTCCCTGATCCTTCTCCTTCTATTCTAGCACCCATTTTTTTAAGGAATAAGACAAAATCAATTATCTCAGGCTCCTTTGCACAATTTTCAATTATTGTCTTCCCATCTGCCAATACCCCTGCTATTATGAGATTCTCTGTTCCTGTATGGGTTGGATAATCAAGATAAATCTCACATCCCTTTAGCTTATCAGCTTCTAATGTAATATAACCTCCCTCCTCTTTTATCTCTGCCCCAAATTTTTCAAAACCCTTGAGGTGGATGTCTATATTCCTTGCTCCCAAAGCACATCCGCCAGGAAAAGAGACACAAGCCTTCCCAAGCCTTGCCAATAAAGGACCTGCCACAAGGAAGGATGCCCTCATCTGGCAGACAAGCTCATAGGGTGCATCTGTTTTATTTATATTCGTTGTATCTATTTCTAATGTGTGGTTGTAATAAGAGCAAGAGGCACCTAAGTGTTCAAGCAATTTTACAAAAACAGAGACATCCTTTATATCTGGAACATTTTTTATAATTGTCTTTCCTTTAGCTAAAATAGCTCCCGCCATCATTGGAAGAATGGCATTCTTTGCCCCAAATACCTCAATCTCTCCGTTTAATGGCTTTCCTCCTTCAATAATAAATTTATCCATCGTTCCTTATATCAATCGCTGGGTAGATCAACATTTGCAACCTCCATATAGACTGCAGATTTAAGCCTTTCTCTGAGTTTTGGATCCAATAAGCCTCTAGCATAAGAATCAAGAACCTCATCTGTTCTGGCTTTTAATCTTTCTAGTTCGGGTAGAATGCCTTTTAGGTATTCTTCATTCTTGGGAATGTATACTTCTCTCATACCCAAATCAAAGAGAATCTTTAGATAAAAAGCCTCATCTTTTGAGCGGCATTCCATAAAGTATTCCTTCTTTCTACCAGACTTTGTATAGGATAGCTTCCAGCCAAAGAGGTCTTCTTCTATTCTTATATCATCAGGGGGGTCTAAAAGCTCAATCTTTTTGAGTGAATTTTTTGGTAAAGATAAGACCATTTCTTTATAATACTCTCCAATCAACTTACATTATTATCATGGATGTATCCAGCAAATTTAGCAAAATTCGATAGAGCTTTTAACTTTCTCTTGCCTTTCTCTAATATCTTAAAAAATATCTCTGGTGCTCTTAAGTATTTCCCCCATTTTGCTCCGATGTATTTTCCCACATCAGGAGAAAATCCCTCATCCCATAACTCCTTAAAACCCCGTCAAAGAAGATTTGAAGAATCTTCTTAAGCTGTGTTCCTTTTAGCAAGCCCTCATGTATCCCAAGAGGGGCAAGCCTTTCTGGTCTTTTTGCCTGTCTGAAAGGCTGTATCTTTCAACCACCTGTTCTTCTAAAAGAACCAAATTTTGCAAGAACCTCTTTCGCAATTTCCTCAGCAGATTTTCCTTTTATGCCTGTTGAGATTAAAATTGAAAGCAATTCTGCATCGGATAGACTTTCTGGACCAAGCTCCCTAAGCTTTCCTCCTGAATGGGACCACCTTTGACTATTTTCTTTATTTTTCATATTTCAATAACTTTATCATTCCAGCAAAGTCTATCTTCCCTTCATACAATGCCTTTCCTATAATTACACCTGATATGGGAAACCTGCTTAAAGACATTACATCAGACATTGTGGTTATCCCACCACTTACAATTAGCTTGACATTCTTAACATTTTTTAAAAGCCCTTCAATTAAAGGAATATTTGGACCGCTCATCATTCCATCCCTTTCAATATCTGTGATTATAGCTTCTTTTAAGCCAAAATCTGCCATTTTAAGCAATAGCTCATCTAGTTTATACTCTGTTAGTATCTGCCAGCCAGAAATAGCAATTTTTCCTCCTTTAACATCTAATCCAACAAGGATTCTCTCGGAAAATCTAAGCAATGCCTTTCTTAAAAACAGCTCATTCAGAATGGCAGATGTCCCCAAAACAGCCCTATTTACACCAATATCCATAACATTCTCAAGTATTTCAAAATTCCTTATTCCACCTCCCATTTGAACCGGAATCTTTACCTTATCTACAATTTCTTGAATCACATCAAGGTTTTGGGGTTTTCCAAAGAATGCACCATCAAGGTCTACAATATGGAGAGCAGAGGCTCCTTTCTCCTTCCATCCAAAGGCAACCTCAACCGGGTCTTCGGAATAGACCTTTTCCTTCTTAAAATCCCCCTGCATAAGCCTTACCACCCTTCCCTCCCTAATATCAATTGCTGGATATATTACCATAATGCAAGTATAATAAAAATATGGCTAGATTGCAAGCTGATGTTGAAGGTGAAAGGATTGATCTATTTTTGGCAAAAAGGCTTAATTTATCAAGGTCAAAGGTAGCATTTTTGATAAAGGAAAGAAAAATTAAGATAGATGGAAGATTTATAAAACCCCATTATAAGACAAAAACAGGAGAAAGGATTGAGGTTACCTTTCCTGATGAAACGATTAAGCCAGAAAATATCCCCTTAGATATTGTCTATGACGATTCTCATATAATTGTTGTCAACAAACCCCCTTTTATGATTACCCATGCAACCACAAGGATAAGAAAGGGAACATTGGTTAATGCCCTTCTTTTTCATACTAGCCTTCCAAATATTCCCTCTCCAGAAAGACCAGGGATTGTCCATCGGCTTGATAAGGATACCTCAGGGCTTATTGTTGTGGCAAAAACAGAGGCAGCGTATAAAAGCCTTGTAAAGATGATAAAAGAGAGAATTGTTAAGAGAAAATACCTTGCTCTGGTTTTAGGAAGTGTAAAGGAGGATTATGGAGAGATTTGTATTCCCATTGGAAGGCCTAAAAAAGGAGGGGTGTTGATGAAGCCCTATGGCAGGAAAATGAGAGAAGCAAAGACATTTTACAAGGTATTAGAAAGAAGAAAGGATATGTCATTATTAGAGGTTTCCCTTGAAACAGGAAGGACACACCAGATAAGGGTTCATCTGGCATCTATTGGACACCCTGTAATTGGCGATAAATCCTATGGAAAAAATTCCGCACCCCGCACTCCGCATTCCGCATTCAATAGACAGGCACTCCATGCCTTTTCTTTATCTTTTCCCCATCCCATAACAAATAAACCCCTCTCCTTTGTGGTAGAGCCTCCAGAGGATATGCACAATTTGTATATGTTTAGCCAATTAAGAAAATGATTTAGGAATTGGGATTTGGGAATTAGAAATTTAAGAATTTGAATCAATTGTTTTAAATCTTAAATCCTAAATCTTAAATCCTAAATTCTTTATCTCCTTCCCCCTAATAAATACAACAGTTTTCTGGGAAGGTATGTTCACTACCTCTTGTGTTGATATTATCCTCCCTTTCTTTGGCTTTCTTTGGACAACAGCAAAGCTTCCAAACCCTCTGATCTCAATCCTTTTCTTTTCTTTAAGAATTTCTGTTATTCCAGAAAAAATCTTATCTACTATAAGGATGCCATCATCCTTTTTAAAGCCCAATCTTTTTGCTATTTGCAAACCTAAGTCTTTTTTTGTCATTTTGGAATAACAAGCCCTGCTGATACAACCATTTTAAATCCCTCATCAAGGGGGATGTCTAAATGAATAACCTCATCCTCGCAGGCTAGAATAAAAAAGCCAGAGGCAATGCTCAATGGCTTTGGAACATAAACGCTAATAAGCCTCTTTCCTGTCAGCTCGTCCAATACCTTTCCTGATTTGGCAGTTACAAAACCAATGGCGTACAATCCCTTTCTCGGATACTCAACCAGAACAACCCTGGTGAACCCCTCAATTGCCTTATTCAAAATAAAAATATCAACCAGTTGTTTTATTGAAGTATAAAGGCTATTTACCACAGGAAGATTTTTCATTAAACCCTCAATCCAGGTAAATATGCCCACCTTTCCTATCCTTGTGGTAATATATCCTGCAATAAGGATAACAAGGATGGTAATAAAAACCCCAGCAAAAAGGTCAAGAAAACCCGACAAAAATCCATATTTTATTCCCAAAGCCCTGGATATGGGCATACTTAAAAGGCTATTTACAACCTTTAAAGAAAGGATAAGGATAGCAATGGTTGCCGCAATAGGAATAATCGCAATCAGCCCTGTAATGAAATATCCTTTTATCTTTGACATCTAAATCTCTAAATTTTTATTGCCATTTTTCTGGAATAATAAGGCCTCCTGAGATTACCATTTTAAAGCCTTCATCAACCGGAATATCCAACTTTATCACCTCATCCTCATCTATTAAGACAAAAAAGCCAGAGGCTAGATCAAATGAGTTTGGAAAATAAACATTTATAAGCCTTTTTCCCGTTTCCTTATCTATATCTTCCCCTGACTTTGCGGTTACAAAACCAATAGCATATAATCCCTTTCTTGGATACTCAACCAGAACAACCCTGGTGAACCCCTCAATTGCCTTATTTAAAATAAAAATCTCAACCAGCTGTTTTATTGAGGCATAGAGGTTGTTTATGACAGGAACCCTTCCTACTAAATTTTTTATCCATCCAAATACCCCCCTTTTTCCTAGGTTTGTGGTAATATATCCAGCAATAAGGATAACAAGAATTGTAATGAACACCCCAGAAAAAAAGTCAAGAGGACCAGATAAAGCTCTATATTTTATCCCAAAAGCCCTAGATATGGGCATACTTAAAAGGCTATTTACAACCTTTAAAGAAAGGACAAGGATAGCAATGGTTGCTGCAATAGGAATAACAGCAATAAGCCCGGTAATAAAATATCCCTTTAATCTTGACATCTTAAGCATTTAAAATTATAATAAAAAAATGATTAAAGAAGCAATCTCAAAGGTAATTTTGCAGGAAAATCTAAGCCAAGAAGAAGCTTACAATGTAATGGGAGAGATTATGGATGGCAAAGGAAGCGATGCCCAAATTGCCTCATATATTACAGCCTTAAGGATGAAGGGAGAAACACCAGATGAGATTGTTGGAGGAGCTAAGGCAATGAGAGAAAGATCAGTAAAAATAAGGGCAGAAAGCGATGTTGTCCTTGATACCTGTGGAACAGGAGGCGACAACCTCCATCTATTTAATATCTCAACCATATCAGCCTTTGTTGTGGCAGGGTGTGATGTTGTTGTGGCAAAGCATGGAAATAGGTCTGTTTCATCTATGTGTGGAAGTGCGGACTTACTTTTGGGTTTGGGTGTGAATATAGCCCTTCCAAAGGAGGGAATAGAAAGATGCCTAAAAGAGATAGGAATTGGATTTCTCTTTGCACCAGGTCTTCATCCGGCAATGAAATATGCCATTTCTCCAAGGAGGGAAATAGGAATAAGGACAATATTTAATATCCTTGGCCCAATTACAAATCCCGCAGGAGCAAGATACCAGATGCTCGGCGTATATGATGAGGCTCTATGCGAAACATTAGCCTATGTTTTAAAGGAGCTTGGCTCGGTTTCTACCATTGTCCTTCATGGAAGGGATGGCTCTGATGAGGCATCTATAAGTGCACCCACAAAGATTACAGAGCTTTATCAGGGAAAAATTAGAAGCTATACCATTACACCAGAGGAATTTGGCATAAAAAGGGTTTCTATTTCAGAGATAAAGGGAGGGGATGCCAAGAAAAATGTAGGTATAGCATTGAATATCCTTAAGGGAAAAGATGGGCCAAAAAGGGATGTTATTCTTCTTAACTCAGCCATTGCATTGTTCGTTGTTAGAAAGGTAAGCTCAATAGGAGAGGGAATAGAAATGGCAAGAAAATCCATTTCCTCTGGTTTAGCATTAAAAAAATTAGAAGCCCTTAAGAAGATCTCGCAGGAATATCCAAGTTCCCATTTTCCGCTACCTTACAATAGGGATTGATTATAATTCCCATTTTCCGCTATTATTTAATAAT
>JBFMED010000045.1:5843-9515 GCA_040753475.1 bacterium | reverse complement strand
CCCACCTACCAGAACGACCTCATCTATATCATCTGCGGAAAGCCCGGCATCTTTTAGGGCATTTAAGCAGGGTTGCCTCGTTTTCTCAATAAGGTCTTCCACCAATTGTTCAAGCTTTGCCCGTGTTAAGGTCATAGTAAGATGCTTTGGCCCGCTTGCATCTGCCGTAATAAAGGGAAGGTTTATCTCAGATGAAAGGGTAGTGGAAAGCTCGCATTTTGCCTTCTCTGCTGCCTCTTTTAGCCTTTGCAATGCAACCCTATCCTTTCTTAAATCTATGCCGTTCTCTCTCTGGAATTCATCAGCTAGCCAATCAATTATTCTCTGGTCAAAATCATCTCCTCCTAAATGTGTATCACCATTGGTTGATTTTACCTCATAAACGCCCTCACCCAGCTCAAGTATAGAAATATCAAATGTTCCACCCCCTAAGTCATATACCGCAATCTTCTCATTTTTCCCCTTTTTGTCCAAGCCATAAGCCAATGATGCGGCGGTTGGCTCATTGATAATACGCAAAACCTCTAATCCGGCAATCTTTCCTGCATCCTTGGTTGCCTGCCTTTGGCTGTCATTAAAATATGCTGGAACAGTAATAACCGCCTGGGTTATTTTCTCTCCCAAATATGCCTCACAATCCTCCTTTAATTTTTTAAGAATCATGGCTGAAATTTCTGGTGGAGAATATTTTTTATCCTTTGTCATCACCCAGGCATCCCCATTGTCTGCCGGGACAACCTTAAAGGGAACCTCAGATATCTCCCTTCCCACCTCGCTATGCTTCCTTCCCATAAACCTTTTTATTGAATATACGGTATTCTCTGGATTAACCACAGCCTGGCGTTTTGCAAGATTTCCAACCAGTCTGTCTCCCTCTTTTGTGAAGCCAACCACGGACGGCGTTGTCCTTCCTCCCTCTATGTTTGCTATCACCTTTGGCTCACCACCCTCAATTATAGCCATACAGGAATTTGTTGTTCCAAGATCAATTCCTATTACTTTTGACATCTTATAACATCACCTCAATAATAATTTTATAAAAAAACCAAACATTTTGCAAGAAATTTGAGTTTTTTTTAGGTAGGACAGCTGGGCAACAAAACATTTGTTTTGAAATCAATGGCTTTTTTTTCCCTTATAAAATCCTCTACATTGTCTGATGTATGGATTGTATTTTCAGTAAGGGAATCAGAGTAGTTATCTCTGATAATGCCTAAAGCTACCTCTCTTATCTTCCTTCTTGCACCTATTCCTTCATAGAGCAATGCCAAAGACCTTTTGCCACTCATAAAATTTATCAGCTCTTCAAAGAAGTGTTTTTCTCGATGGGGGGCATAAAATTCCTCCATCTGCTCTTTGGTTGGCATTTGAATCTTTGCGGCAATAATAAACATTCCTGTCCTTGAAAGAATATCTATAACATCGCCAATTCTTGGGTCATAAGGCTTATCAAAGGCATTTGGCTTAATGATTACCACACTCTCATCTACATCCTTTTGGTTAGAATATTTTATCGCACCCTTCACTGGACCTCCTAAATACTTGTATTTATTCCAAAAGAGGTCAATCTGTGCATCTGCCTCATCTTTATAGGAAGGGCAAGAAACAGGAAATTCAGAGATTATCTTATTTCCCTCCCTATGAAAAAATCCAAATTTTCCAAGGATTGTTGTCCCATTCCTATGCCTTATATCACCAAGTAGCCTGTTTATTCTTTTAATTACATCCTCTCCCTCTATTACAAGGTTGAATACCCTCCGGACATTGTATTTGCTCTTAGCAAAAGAATTTTCATCAAGAAGCCTTTCTTTAAAAGCATCCTGTGCCTCTTGTTCTTTCTTTGTTTTCTGATACCTCAGGGTGTTGCAAAAATCAGATGCCAATTCCTTTGTTAATCTATAGATATCAGCACCGATAAAGGTAAGGGGTTTATCTTCTTCTGCCATAAACCTTATCATACTAAGGATTGCTCCTGTAATAGACCTCTCTAATGCCTCTGAATAAATATTTACCATTGTTCTTTCCTTCATCTTGCTTTATATAGTATACTTTCTATCTTGAATTTTAACAACAATGGAAAAATTCATTTCAGAGGACGAAATTGGGTGTTTCAAGGAGCTGAATAGCCTTAAGATAAAATACAAGGAGAAGCTTTCCTTTCCCCTGCCTGCTAGCCTTCCTATAGAGCTTGAAAAGATTAAAATAGAAAAGGGGCTTTTTAATGAGATTTTTAATGAGGTTTCTTGTTGTGTAGAAAAATATTCAAAGAAAGCAATAGAAAAAAGGGGTTTTGAGATGAAGGAATTGATAGAAAATGCCAAAAATGGTGACTTTATCTCTATAAATGTTTTAAAGCCAATATTTGAAAGGATAGGAGAGGGTTTTAAAGATAAAATTCCTTTTGGTTGGAATAAGGGCTATTGCCCGATTTGTGGATGTCCTCCCTTAATGGCATATTTTAGAAAAGATGATGGAAAAAGAATTCTTGAATGTATGCTTTGTAAAACAGAATGGGAATTTTTAAGGATAAAATGCCCATATTGTGGGGAGGAAGAGAAATTAAGGTTCTTTCAGATAAGCGATGAGGATGCTTTTAGGGTTGATGTCTGTGATAAATGTATGTCTTATATAAAAACCCTTGACAAAAGGAAAGCAGATATTTTAGATTTAAGCTTACAGGATATAAAGACAAGGTATTTGGATATATTGGCGATAAAAGAGGGCTATAAAAAATAATTATTGAAAAAATTGATATTAAAGAATAAAATATAAATATGGATCTCGTTTCTTTAATTGGGATTATCGGGGGGATTAGCGCAATGGTTGGGGCGGTTATGCTTGAGACAGTAGGGATTGTTGGTCAGGGCTATTTAAACATCCCAGGGATGGTAATCATTGGTTTAGGAACCTTATTTGCAAGCTCAAGCTGTTATCTTCCAGAGCATGTAAAATTGCTTCCCACATATTGCAAGCTTGTTTTTGTCCATCCAAAGTTTGAGGCAGGTGAAATTATTGAGCAGATGATTGCCTTTGCCCAGAAGGCAAGGAGGGAAGGTCTTTTATCTTTGGAAGCAGACCTTGAGGGTATTAAAGACCCATTTTTTAAGAAGGGGATGCAGCTTGTGGTTGATGGCTTAGATCCTGCCTTAATCCGTGCTGTGCTTGAAACAGACCTTGCTGGAATGGAAGAGAGGCATAAGGTGGGTGATGGCTATCTTATGACTATGGGTGGTATTGCTCCTACAATGGGCATTTTGGGTGCGATTATGGGATTGACCGGTGCTTTGGCACAGATGGGTGGTGGCGATATTATGAAGACAGTCCATGCCCTAGCCATTGCCTTTATTGCCTCATTTTATGGCGTTGCCATTGCAAATTTAGTTTTTATTCCTATGTCAACCAAGCTTGCTACCTTAACCAAGGAGGAAGTATTCCTAAAGGAAATAATCATCACCGGCGTTCTTTCAATCCAGGCTGGAGATAATCCAAGGATCCTTGAGGAAAGACTTAGGGCATTCTTCTCACCAAAGGCCTATCCAGTCAAGGCAAAGAAGGAATAGTAGTGTATGTATTTAGCTTATGTTAAGTTTGAAAATTATAAGGATTTAAAAGGGGGAGCAGGCGTGCTTGCCCGACCGAGCAAAAGCGAGGGAGGGTCGGCTTTGCCGACAC
>JBFMED010000045.1:0-5833 GCA_040753475.1 bacterium | reverse complement strand
TGTTGCGGGCGACCCCCCCCCCAATACAATACTGGCAGAGAAAAAAAAGGAAGAAGAACCAGAAAAAAAGGAAAAAAAGGAGAAGGAAGAGGTAAAGTGTGAAACAGCCGGAGGCTTAAGGTGGCTAATCACATACGCAGATATGATTACCCTCCTCCTTGGCGTATTTATTATCCTTTGTTCATCAGGCGGTATCTCAGAGAGCAAATTCAAGGCAATGGCAACCGCATTCTCAAGGGTATTCTCCATCTTTGAGGGAGGTGGTGAGAAAAGACCAGAAAAGGGGGAGATAAAGAAGGCATCCTCTGAGATGATGGGATATAGAATAGCGGGTGTCTCTGTCTTCAACCAAAGATACATTGAACAGATTGAGCATGGATTTAAGGAGGAAAAAACCCTTGGCTTTGTTCGCGTCCTTCCCACCCAGGATGGAATAAAGATAAGCCTTCAGGATAGGTTATTCTTTAAGGAGGGTTCATCAAAAATCCAGATTGGACAGGAAAAGACCTTAAATAAAATAGGAGACCTCCTTTCTGGAATAAACAACAAGGTAATTATTGAGGCACATACAGACAATACAAAACCAAAAGGCTATCCCTCAAACTGGGAGCTTTCCTCAGAAAGGGCAAATGCTATCTTTGAGTATCTTACAGGAAGGGGGCTTTCTAAAAAAAGATTTAGTGTTTCTTCCTTTGCTGATACAAAACCAGCTATTCCATCAAACCCAGCAAGCCCTAAAAATAATCGGATAGATATTGTGATTTTGGAGAAATGAAGGAAGCATTAAGGTATTTATAGTATCTTTCATAAATGTTTAGAAATACTATGGAAATTTAAGATTTATGATTTAAAAACAATTACATCTTGAAAATCTAAAATCATAAATCTAAAATCTTAAATCATTTTTATGTCAGTAGCATTGAAACTTGATATGCCAGAAGGCGTGTTCTCTGCTCTTCGCAAGGACCCGAATGAGTTTAAAAAAGAATTGTGTCTTGCGGCTGCGGTTAAGTGGTATGAAATGGGGATAGTTTCCCAAGAAAGGGCTTCTGAAATCGCAGGATTAAGTCGGGCTGATTTTATTTTTTCCCTTTCTCGTTTTAAGGTATCTCCTTTCCAATACACAGCAGAAGAGATAGAAAAAGAATTGTTCAATGCGGATTGAGCAGGTTGTGGTTAATGCTTCTCCATTAATTTGCCTTGAAAAAAGTGGGTTGTTAGAGCTATTTCCTTCATTGTTTACTAAAATAGTAGTGCCTGATGAGGTGTATCAGGAAATTAGTGTGAAAGATGAGGGGGGATTAACCTTTTTATTTTTGGATAAGCATTTTGAGAAGATTGGCGATATTGTCATCCCACCTTCCATAGTAGCGTGGGATTTAGGTAAGGGCGAAGGCTCTGTATTGTCTTTTGCCTTGAAAAATCCTGAATTTTGGGCTATAATAGATGATAAAGAAGCTAGAAGATGTGCTGTATCATTGGGATGTCGCTATATTGGGACAGTAGGAATTATATTGCTTGCAAAAAGAAGAGGGATTATCTTGTCTGTAAAAGAGGCTCTCAATAAGCTTAGGAATACTGGCTTATGGTTATCAGAGGTTTTTATAAAAGAGGTTTGTCAAAAGGCAAATGAAAAATACTAGAGAAATGATAAGGAAGGAAAAAAAAGAGAAAGGGTGTGAAACAGCAGGAGGCTTAAGGTGGCTTATAACATACGCAGATATGATTACCCTCCTTTTGGGTGTATTCATTATCCTTGTCTCTAATTCTGCGATTGGTGAATCAAAATACAATGCAATGAGGATGGCATTTTCAAGGATATTTTCCTTATTTACAGGAACAAGGGAGGAGTCAATAATGCCTGGTCCCTTAGGAAGCGTTTTTCCAGAAAAAAGTGGTGCCCAGGTTGAGTTTCCCGAGGAAGGATATAAGGTTCCTGTTGCAAGGGGGTATAAGGATGAAGTAACAAAAGAGATGGTAAAGACAATCCAGACAAGAAAGGGGATGATCTTTAGGATTTCTGATATTATGTTTGAGCAAGGCTCTGCAAGGCTTTCGGAAAAATTTAGCTTTGAGCTTAATAGAATTGGGAAATTTATAGAAAAGATACCTAATGAGATAAGGATTGAAGGACATACAGATGCAAACCCTATTAAAACAGAGGAATTTTCCTCAAATTGGGAGCTTTCCATAAAAAGGGCAAATGCGGTGAGGGAATATTTCTTTAAAAAAGCAGAAAAAGACCTTTCCCCTTCTTCCTTTGAAATATATAAAAAGAGGTTTTCTATTGTTGGTTATGGGGATTCTAAACCATGTGTTAAGGACATCTATTCTCCCTTCAACCGAAGGGTTGATATTATTATTGCTGTTTCTGCCTCAAGTGAAGTAAGGAACAAAATTCTATCTGAATAATGTCTCTTTTTAATAGCATAATATTAGGAATTGTTCAGGGGCTTACTGAGTTTTTTCCCATCAGCTCATCAGCCCATTCGGTGATTATCCCATATCTTTTAAAGATTAATCCTCCCTCTATTTTTTTTGATGTTTGCCTTCATTTGGGAACCCTGTTTGCCATAATTATCTTTTATTTTTCAAGGATTAAAAACATCACACAATCCATTTTTAAGCTTAAAAGGGATGAGGATGCAAAATTGGGTTTTCTTATTGTCATAGGAACAATTCCAACCGGCGTCATTGGAGCTTTATTTAAAGATACACTAGAGAAATTGTTTGAAAGCCCCATTAGGGTTGCCTTTCTTCTTCTTATCACAGGGGTTTTATTGTTTCTTACCAGGTTTTTTAAAGAAAGGAAGGAGAAGATGAGTGTTTTGGATGCTTTAATAATTGGTTTATTCCAGGGTCTTGCCATAGCACCAGGGATTTCCCGTTCAGGCTCTTGCATATCATCAGGGCTATTTCTTGGCCTTAAAAGGGAGCTTGCCTTTGATTTTGCCTTTCTTTTATCTATACCCGCCATTTTAGCAGCATTTATTCTAAAGCTTAAGGATTCATTAGAAAACAAAGAGGCAATCTTTGTCCTCCCCTATCTTTCGGGAACAATCATCGCCTTTATAATTGGGCTTATCTCTCTATTTTTCCTCTCTAAAATTGTCCGAAAAGGAAAGATACATTATTTTGCCTATTATTGTTGGCTACTTGGCATTCTCATCCTATGCTTTCTGTAATCGGTGTAATCCCTGCCAGATATGCCTC
This sequence comes from bacterium, assembly GCA_040753475.1. Lineage (GTDB taxonomy): Bacteria > UBA9089 > UBA9088 > UBA9088 > UBA9088 > JBFLYE01. The sequence goes on along the minus strand of JBFMED010000045.1, from coordinate 2,620 downwards.
AAAGAGATTTCATGGAAAACCATTAGCCCTTTTAAATGGAAAGCCCGTTATTTGGTGGGTATTTAATCAAGCAAAGAAGGCATTGGATAATGTTATAATTGCAACAGATGATGAAAGGATAAAGAAAGAGGGAGAATCTTTTGGGGCGCCTGTTGTAATGACAAGCCCTTTGCACCCATCAGGAAGCGATAGGATAGCCGAGACAGTTAAAACCCTTAAGGTAGATTTAGTAATAAATATCCAGGGCGACCAGCCATTTATCCCACCTCAAATGATAAAAAAAGTGATTAAGGAATTGCAAGACCCTTCTCTCTTAATGGCAACCCTAAAAAAGGAAATTCCAAAAGAAGAGGCAGATAACCCAAATATTGTAAAGGTTGTTTGTGATAAAGATGATTTTGCCCTTTATTTCTCAAGGTCTAAAATTCCATATTCTGGAAGATATTACAAGCATATTGGAATCTATGGTTATAAGAAGGATTTTCTTCTAACATTTGTTGCTCTTTCAAAGGGAAGGCTTGAGAGAGATGAAGACCTTGAGCAATTAAGGGCATTAGAGAATGGGTATAAGATAAAGGTAGCTACAACAAAATATGATTCCCTATCCATTGATACAAAAGAAGACCTTGAGGAAATTCTAAAACATTTTAAGAATTGACAGAAGGATAAATGGTTGATACAATAGCGGAATGTTATGAATGCGGAATGATAAAAAATATATTGGTTTTTGTCCTTGTCTTTAAATTAGGATTTTGTTCTATTGTTGGAAAGATTTCCTTTGAGGGGAATAAAAGGGTATCTAATGAAGAGATAAAAAAAATTCTTCCCATCAAAGAGGCCGATGAATTCTTTTCCTACAACGAGAAAGATTGTATAAAGGCAATCTATAACCTAGGCGAATTTGAAGACATTGAATCCAAAACAAAAGAAGAAAATGGCTCTATTTCAATTACATTCTTTCTTAAGGAATGCCCTCTGATAAAAAAGATTACCTTTTCTGGAAATAAGAAAAAGAAAACAGAGGAATTAAAGGAGCTGATTACAATAAAGGAGGGAAAGCCTCTATTTATCCCAAAGATAAACGAAGAAAAGAATAAAATAATCTCATTTTACAAGAAGGAAGGGTTCTATTTTGTAGAGGTAGTGCCAAAGATAAAGGAGGAAGAGCTAATCTTTGAAATAAAGGAAAATGAAGAGACAAAGATAAAAAAGATAAGGTTCTCTGGAAATAGGGCATTTTCATCATTCAGGCTTAAATGGAAGATAAAAACAGGAAAGGGAGATAGCTATATAAAGGAAAATATTGATGAAGATATAGATAGGCTTTGCCAATTTTACAAGGAGCAAGGCTATGCAAGGGTTGCAATACAAGAACCAAAGATAAGCTTTGAAAAGAAGGGAATAATTGTTGATATAACGGTAAATGAGGGAAAAAAATATAAGATTGGAAAGATTGAAATAGAAGGAAATACATTGTTTTCCAATGATGAGATTAGAGGGCTTATAAAGGTAAAGGAGGGAGAGGTTTATAATCTAAAGAGGCTTGAGGAAAGCTTTAGGGATATAGTAAGGCTCTATTATAACAAGGGCTATGTCTCGGCAGGTATCATTCCAGAGGAATTTTTTAAATTTAAGAGCTTAATGGTTGATTATAAAATTTATATAGACGAGGGAGAGGTTTCATATATTGAAGGGATTACAATTGTTGGGAATAAAAAGACAAAGGACAAGGTTATAAGGAGGGAGCTTTTAATAAAGGAGGGAGACCTCCTTTTGTGGGATAATGTTTCTGCATCAAAGCAGAGGCTTTCCCTCCTTGGATACTTTGAGGATGTTGGGGTTGATATATTGCCAGGAAAGGAGAAGAACAAGAAGATAGTTCAGATAGATGTAAAGGAGGGAAAGAGGGGAACAGCCCTCTTTGGATTAAGCTATACAAGCCAGTATGGCATATTTGGCTCTATACAGACAAGCCTTATTAACCTTTTTGGGATGGGATATTCAGCAAATATCAAGGCAGATATTGGAAAAAAGATGACGAATTATGAGCTTTCCTTTAATGACCCCTGGTTTCTTGATAAACCCATCTCTTTTGGTGTTGGTTTATGGCATCAGAAGCTTACCAGGGATTATTATACTGAGGATAGGGAGGGAGGATATATTAGCTTAGGAAAGCGATGGAAAAGGTTTAACCGGATATATCTTAAGTATAAGCTTAACAGAAGCAGGTTTGTTGATGTTAAGGATGATGCCCCATCTGATGTAATTAAATGGAAGAATGAATGGGGTTTGCAATATGCCCTAACAAGCTCTATTGAGACAGGGATTATTCATGATACAAGGATGCCAAATGTATTTTCTCCCGAGAAAGGCTCTAAAATTTCCCTGTCATCCCAATTTGCAGGAGGAATTTTGGGTGGTGAGATAAATTTTTATAAGCCAAATTTTGAGGCTTCCTGGTATATTCCATCCCTCTGGAAGTTTATCTTATGCCTGCATACAGACTTTGGTTTTGTAGAAGGTAAGAAGGTCTCAGATTCTGAAAAATTCTACCTTGGTGGAGCAAAAACAATAAGGGGATATAGCGAGCGCTCCATCCATCCATCCTCGGGTGGTGGGG
>JBFMED010000044.1:0-5748 GCA_040753475.1 bacterium | reverse complement strand
AACAATTCAAAGAAAGGAGGAAAGTATGAAGAGAAAAAGGTTGATTAAAAAATTAGGGGTTGGGGTTGTGCTTGGGCTGATGAGTTTAGGGTTTTGGGGAAGTGCCTTTTCACAGTCAGTAGATGAGGCAGTAAGAGTTTATAATCAGGGACAGGAAGCATATAAATATGGAAGGTATGAGGAGGCACTGGGATATTATGAAAGGTCATTAAAAATTTGTCGTGCTTTAAATCATCTTCAGGGTATTTCGGCAAATCTCAATGAGATCGGTTTTGTTTACAACTCCCTTGGTCAGTATGAGAAGGCATTAAGCTACTATGAGGAGTCATTGAAGATATATAAAGAACTCAATATCCCTCAGGATATTGCCATAAGCCTGAATAATATTGGTGGTGTTTACTACTCCCTTGGTCAGTATGAGAAGGCATTAAGCTACTATGAGGAGTCATTGAAGATATATAAAGAACTCAATATCCCTCAGGATATTGCCATAAGCCTGAATAATGCTGAATCAACCAAGGCAAGGGTTCTGCTTGAGGCAATCGCCGAATCAGCCAAAGGATACCTTAAGTCAGAACTACCCCTTGAGATGAAAAAGAAATGAGTCCAGTATCTAAAAGAGGGCAAATCAAAGGCAGAGGCATTAAGGCTTAGCCGCAATGAGATAAAGAAAAAATACCCTAATCCCTTCTTCTGGGCACCCTTTATATTGCACGGAGAAAGGTGAAAGAAGATAAAGGAGCATCAAGATGAAACCCCTTCTTTCCATAAAAAACCTTAATGTTTCTTACGGAAAAACCCAGGTTGTAAGAAATGCAAGCCTTAAAATACTTGAGAAGGAAACCGTTGGCCTTATCGGAGAAAGTGGCTCTTCTAAAACAACAATTGCCCTATCTATAATGGGGCTTCTTTCAAAGGATGCGAATGTATCGGGAGAAATTAGCTACAAAGAAAAAAACATCCTCCTTTTGAAAGAGAAAGAGATTAACAAAATAAGGGGATGCGAAATAGGTATTATCTTTCAAGACCCTGTCTCCTCCCTTGACCCATTATTTTCCATTAAAGAGCAGATAAAAGAGACAATAATTAGCCATTTAGACATCCCAAAAAAGGAGGTAGAAGAAAGGATAGAAGGGCTTCTTAAGAAGGTTGGGATACAAAAGATAAGGCTAAATGAATATCCCCATTCATTTTCAGGTGGGATGTGTCAGAGGATAATGATTGCACAGGCAATCTCGGGAAATCCAAAGCTTCTCATTGCCGATGAGCCAACATCCTCACTTGATACAACAATCCAGGCACAGATAATGAACCTCTTGCACAATCTTAAAGAAGAACTTGAAATTGCCATCCTTCTCATTACCCATGACCTTGGCATCATTGCCCAAATGGCAGATTATGTCTATGTTATATATTCTGGAGAGATTGTTGAGGAAGCCTCCTGCCTTGAAATATTTGATAATCCTTGCCATCCATATACAAAAGCCCTTATTGATAGCATTTCAAAAAAGGGAAAACCCCTTCCTTCTATAAGTGATATGGAAATTTTAGAGAATAAACCCTGTAGGTTCTATTTAAGGTGCAAAGAAAAAACCAGCCTTTGTGAAAAGGAAGCCCCAGAAATAAAGAAAATGGGAAATCATTATGTAAGGTGCCATAAATAAGGATTTAGGATTTAGAAATTTAGGATTTAGGAATTTTTTCAATTGTTTTAAATCTTAAATCCTAAATTACTAAAGATAACATCATCCTCATCCCGCCACATCTGTTGCCCCTTCTCTTCCATTACTCCAATACAGACAAATCTCAAATTCTTTATCTTAATCGTCTTGCCAATGGGATTTTTCCCTTTGAAAAGCTCATCTACTACAGTCTTACCCAGAACGCTTACCTTTTTCCACTCATCTACATCCCTTTGTGAGATAAACCTTCCTTCTTTTACATAAAAATTTCGCACCTCCTGATAAGAAGGGTCAGTTCCAATTATGCTTGTATCCCAATCCTTATCTAAATATTTGGCTTGACCCCTTAAGTTAATCTCGCAAGATACATTCTTTACCGAAGGGCATTTTTCTAATAGGGCTAATCCATCTTCATAGGTTAAGCCAGGAGATTTGCCAGTAATCTCTTGCTCTTCATCCTCTTCTGGTTCTTTTGGATAAATGCTCAACAGGTTTAAGATTAACAATTAGTTTCACCCTGCACATTTGCTTTAGCTTCTGGTGTATCTATTAGTGAAAAGGTAGAATCAGGGCTCATCTCTTTTCTATATCCCTATACTTTCACAGGGATCAGAAAAAAAAGCTTGAAGCTTTACATATTTTATATTCTTTTCTACCGTATCTTGTGCTATTTTATCCATTGGTTCATCAAGTTCCGGCTGTAAAATAATTATCTTTTCTGCTTTTTGATACTGCCTGCCAAATAAATCTAATGCTGATTGCGTTTTTGTAGGGGAGCCTGATTTTACTTCTATAGCAATTAGTCAAGGCGTTTGATAGTAGTTTAAGATAGGAGGCTATGGTAGTTGTATTTCCCGCATCACTTCATCTTTACGCAAAGGGATTGCCCCGGGATAACCACCAAAATAGAGGTATTCACAGAGGTCAAGATTGAAATATTCCCTGCATTCAGAAAATGACCAGTGATTGTGCCTGTGGATTTCAATGTCTACCTCATTAATATTTGTTTCAGCCAGCATTCTGGAAAGGTCTGCGATGATAAGAATGAGTGTTCCACCTTCGTTATTGCCCATTCCTGAGCTAATCACCTCACCCTCCTCTATATTTTTCTCCAATATTACCCCAGAAATAGGGGCATAAATTATAGCATCTCCTAAATCAGAGATTATACGTGCAAAGCTTTATGAGAGATACTATATTTTCTTAAGCCTTGTGCAATAGATTGTTGTTTTTAAATTTCCCTCTTTATCTTTTCCTCCAATTATATAGACAAAATCCTTGTATCTTGCTATTGAATGGTTTGTTGTTATCTCAGGAAGGCTTATTGTAGGGCTAAAACCTGTAATCCCTCCATCGGGGTTTATCCTTGCTGATATTGCGCTTGATGTTCCCTCCCCATCTATTATTCCTCCAAAATAATAGATAGAGCTTCCCCTTATTATGCCACCTCCATTTTGAAGGGTATAGCTAATGTTTGTGGTGGTCATTTCTTTGATTTCTCCTTTATTTTCATCGGCTTTTATGGTATAAACCTCATCGTTTGCAATAACATATATCCTCTGGTTTGTTGAAATGGCTATGTGTCCATTAGGGGTTTGGGGAAGGAGTTTCTGTGATTCCTTCCAATTCTTAATTTCTCCAAGGGGGTCTATGAGAGCATAGTATATCTTGTTTGTTGGTGTAAAGTTATTCTCCTTTTTCTCTTTTCCTCCGATAAGGTATAGCCATCCATCTATGATTGCTGTTTGATGGGAGAATATTCCATCGCTAAATGGTGTGCTTCCTACTTCTTGCCACTCCTTTATTGTTCCATCTTTGTTCATCTTTGCATAGTAAATGTTCTTTGAGGGATGGTCTTTTTCTTGCTCTATTTCCTTTTCCTTATAATAGACAGAACCTCCCACAACATAAAGCCTGTTATCCCAGATAAAAGCCGTGTGCTTGTAGAGGTCTTTTGGAAGGGGAGCAAGTCTAATAAAAGAAGAGAGATTGCCATCATCTTGGATATTTGCCATATATACCGCACTAATGCTTACATTCCCCTTGCTTAATCCCCCTAAAATATATAGCCTTTTATTTAGAACTAGGGCTTGAAGGTCTGATAGTGGTTCGGGAAGGTCTCTTATGGTTGTCCAGGTTTCATAGAATGAGGGATAGGTAAGGGCTATTTCTCCATCCCCTACCTTCGTTATACCAACCTCATCAAGCAGCCATTTTTCAAAATCCCCTTCTTTTGTATGAGTAACTAAGCCCTTATCAGCCGAATATAACGAAAAAGCAATAAGAAGAAAAATTAATGTTTTCATCTTTAAAATTTTATCTAAAATTCATTATATTGTCCATCTAAAAATTTATCCCAAGGGAAATAGAATGGCTATTTCCAATCTCGTCTTTATAAGAAATAAAGGCATAATTAAGAGAAAAATTGTTTTTCTTTACCTCAAACCCCCCTGTAGCCCCTTGATTGCTTTCCATATCAGCGTAAAGACCACATCTTAATAAAAAATATTCCTTTAATGGAAATTCTCCGCCAAAACGAAGAGAAAATGGCTCTTCTATCTCCTTTACAAAATCAAATACACCCTTCCAGTTAGGGGCTTTAAAGAAACATCCCATCCTAAAGATAAGAGGCATCTTATTCCCCTCCTTTATAAATTGAACCTTTGGTCCAAAATTGGATATACTTGCTCCCATTGCAAAGTTTGGCTTCCTTTTTAAAAATCCCAAATCAAAGGCATAGCTTCTTTCTTCTTCTTTCTCAATCCTTGCCCTAATTGCCTTTATTGACCCACCAAGGACCCCCAATTTAGTCAACTTTGCATAGGTAAAAATAATACCTAAATCATATGCTTCATACATTAGCAATTCCTTGTTAGGCTCCCTCCCTTCTATCTTTGGCATATGAAGCCATATCCCACTTAATCCCAATACCCGATCATCTATTCTTCTTCCATAACCTATGAATTCATATTGAATATCGTCAATCCATTCATTATGCATAAGAACAACCTCTTCATTTTCAATACCAATAAGCAATGAGGGATTAAGATAAATGGAAGAAATCCCTCCTTCTTGCCCTACCCCTGCACCTCCTTGGGCTATGCTTCTTGGATCAAAGCTAATCGCCAAAAACTCTACAGATTTAGGGGTTTGTTTTGCATAAACAGAGAATGAAAAAGCTATTAAAAGCATTAATCTTTTCATTTTTCTCACCTTGTAATGCTAAATTTTCCTTTAATCATTGTATCCCCTTTTCTTATAACCCAGATATAAACAGCAGAAGGAAAAGAATCTGCCTCTTTTAAAATATATTCCCCCTTTGCATTAGGGGTTATTTCGCTATCAAATATAAGCTTTCCCGAAACAGTCCAAATCTTTAGCCTACATCCCTCTGGAAGACCAACGAATGTAATATTCTTATCCCCTCTTGCAGGTTTATATGGATTTGGATATGGCCAAACATTTTCCCTATTTAGCCCTTCTATCTTTGAATAATAACCTAAAACAGAGAATAGAGAAAGATGGGATGTCCAAACAGAAACGGAATTATTAAGGCAATCATTCCTTTGCCCCTCTTCTTTTTCATCCTTTACCATTACCCAGTTTCCATTCTCAAAGCGATGAATCTTATAAGAAAGGTCGTCAATCTCGCCATCTAAGTCAGGGTCATCATAAGGAATGGTAATCTCTATAGGAGACAAAGGCTGAACTATCTCTCCATTTTCATTTAAGGCACGAATCTCTCTCTTTGAGCCCTTTAGGGGTTGAAGATCAGAAAGAGAGGATATTTGTTCATCTTTCTCTTCCCAAATGACAAATGTAATTGCTAATGAAAATGCATCTTTTGGTATTTTAATTACCGTCTTTCTTTTTTCTTGGTCAATATGGATTATTTGATAGAAAGAGAGAAAAGTATCTGGATCAACGCTCTCTACTTTATCAACTATAATTATTCCATCCGATATAGCACTTGATGAAAAATAGGGGGCATTATAAGCTACAACCTTATAGAAAAATTTATCCCCTGAGGTAGCATCTTTGGTATGATCAATAATAAGGCTTGTTT
>JBFMED010000043.1:0-3113 GCA_040753475.1 bacterium | reverse complement strand
TCTTGTGCCTGGATTTCCCTGTTGTTTTTATTCCTTGCGGAAATTGGGATGATTTTTATGGTTTGTCCTAGCTCTTCTGAGATTGCTTTAAAGATTAGGGTTTTGCCACTTGTTCCCAGGAAGAATTGGTCTTTCTCGTTTATTAAATTAAGCTTATGTTTGTCATATTCAAGGGATATGTTCATTAAGGCAAGGTTCGGGTTATCAGAGGAAAGATTAAGGATAAGCTCATCATTAAGGGAAAGTTCTGTTTTGTTTGGTTTTATGGTTAAGTTAATTGGTTCGTTGTTTTCAATAAATGGAATTTCTTCTTGTTTAGAAAGGGTTAAGATAACCTCTGCTTCAAATTCGGGATTGATAGATGATAGCTCCTGGATTTCCATATCTTTTTCTTTCATTGTGGTAAGCCAACTGGGAACATATGTGTTTGAGCCTTTGTCGATGCAAGGGGAGGAGAAGCCAAGGTGAAAAACAGAGTCAATAAATTGTGTGTCAACAGAGATGTCATTTGGTCCGGGAAAGCAATTGTAGTAGTTGTTGGTACCATCTAAGCCATTCCCCCAAATATTGTTGTAAGAAATAGTAAGATTGCCAGGCCCCACATTATAAATTCCATAAAAATAATTATTTGTCATTCCATTTCTTGCGATGATATTGTTTGTAATGAATGGAGAGGAGAAGCTATGACAGCAGATACCATGCTCGCCATTCTCTGATATTGTATTGTTTGTAATGGCTGGAAAGTCGTTGTTCTGGCAGCCGATGCCACTGCAGAGATTCCTTGATATTGTGTTATTTGTAATTTGTGGGGAGGAGTGGTTGCAGCAGATGCCATACCAGCCATTCTCTAATATTGTGTTGTTTGTGATGATTGGAGAGGAGTATAAGCAGGAGATACCAGAGCCACTATTCCTTAATATTATACTGTTTATAATGAATGGGTTTGCACTATTTATGCACCTTATTCCATAACAATATGGCCAGCCACTTGCCCCGGTTATGGTAAACCCTGTAATTGTCCCCTGTGCATTACCGCCATCAAAAGTTACGGTGTTTGTATTGCTAATACCCGATGCTGTGATTGTGCAAACACCTGCTTCTGCACCAATTAAGGCAATATTTTTGTTGATATAGATTGCCTCATTGTAGGTTCCAGCAGCAACATAGATTGTATCGCCACTTGCTGCCCCATTTATTGCCGCCTGGATTGACTGCCCTAGATTAACATACCAATCCGCTGCTCTTGCCTCTTGGGTTAAAAAACTCAGCCCAAATACCACTAACGCTAAAAGCTTCTTCATTTTTTACCTCATTTTAAACCTCATCCTAACTTTACCATTGCCTCCCTATGCCTTTCTTCTGCCCGCTGATCAATTCTATCAAGTACTTTCGCAATAAATTCCTTCATATTTTTGTTTTCCGCCGCAATAAATTCACGCGTAATCTTCCCATTCTGTTTTGTATATACGGCAAAGAAAATACCCAAGACAACACCCAACACAGAAGCCAATGTTCCTGCCGCTGTTACATACAATCCCAATAACTCTAAAAATGACATCTTATCTTAACAATCCTCCCTCCCTTGCCAAAAACAGCGAGGAAAGCACAAAAAGGCAGACCCCTGTGCCAATTACAGCAAGCCTCTTTCCTATACTACCTGCGTCCATTATGCTACCTTCTCCTTAAGCATCTGCATTCCCTCTTCTAGCCTTAAAACCCTAATCTCCATATTCTCCCATCTTTCCTTATGAATAACTGTCTTATCAAAAAAACCATCTATCCTCTTATTCGTATCGCCTATCCACCTATTTGTCTCATCTATCCTTCTATTCATCTCATCCAGCCTTCTTATTACATCCCTTCTTATTTCTTCTACCTTTTCGTTTGTTTCCTCAATCTTTCCAAGCAACTCTGTCCTTACCTCATCTATCCGATGGATTAAATCCCTATATACCTCGTCTATTCTCTTGTTTGTCTCGTCAATCCTTTGATGGATATAAATAATTTGCTGCTCCATAGAAGACATCCTTCCGGAAAACTCATCCATCCTTCCCTCTAGTTTTTCCAATCTCTGGGTTATCTTTCCTAACTCAGGAAGCAATGCTGTCTTTACCGCCTCTGCAATACTTGAAATGTCCATTTAAAATTTTAAAAATTCCCTAAATCTCCATATTTCTCTTTTTAGGTTCTCTGTAATCTTTTAAAGCATAAAAAGCATATATAGCAAGGAATACTCCTAATATTACAATCATTGTTCCTGCCAATATTATCATCTGCTGCCAAAAACTCATACTAAACATTTTTCTTTAAAAATCCTACCTTCTCATTAATCTTCTTCATTTTATCAATCCCTTTATAATATCAGCCGCAACAGGGTTCATAAGGGTAAGGGCAAGGATTGTAAGGATTATCAAAAAATTTAGCTTTCCATTTAGCCCCATAATCTTTCCCTCTAATCCCACCCTTACATTTTCAATTTTTCCCTCAAGTTCTATTCTGACGGCATTTATCCTTTCCTCAATGGCATTTATCCTTTCCTCAAATACCTTCATCTCCACAACAAATACATCCTTTGTTATAAACTCCTTTCTTATGGCATCAAGCAACTCATCCTTTGTTGTTCTCCAGGTATGCTCTATTTCATCTTGAATTACAGCCTCAAATGACCTCACAACCCTCTTTGCATCCTCTTTCCCGAAGCTTTTTTCAAATGTCTCGTAAATCTCTAACGGTAATGCTACTGGCATCTAAATCCTCCTGAATTCTCTTAAAGAAATTCGCCTAACCTCCTTCCATTCTCCTTTAAAATATATTGTCAAGAAAATACCCAATACAATACTCAAGATTAAAGCCACTGTTCCTCCCCCTGTAACAGTTAATCCCAACATCTCTAAGTCCGACATCTTACCTTATCACCCCCTTTGATAGAGTATCTATTATAAATTTTGTCTTTTGAAAGCTAGATTTTATCATCTCTACATCAACCCCTCCACGATAATAGCCAAGGATATGGAGGTTTTCATAGACAGTGCCCAAAGCTGACATAAGCTTTCCATTGTGGGGAATCTTTCGTAAGGATTTTGTGTATTCCTCAATAGATGTGGGAAGCTTCT
>JBFMED010000042.1:0-2126 GCA_040753475.1 bacterium | reverse complement strand
TCCTTGAGATGAATACAAGGATTCAGGTTGAACACCCAGTAACAGAGGCGATTACTGGAATTGATATTGTAAAGGAGCAAATAAGGCTTTCTGGAGGAGAAAAGCTTGGCATTGCCCAAAGGGAGATTATAATGTCAGGTGATGCTATGGAGTTTAGGATAAATGCTCAGGACTCTGATAATAATTTTGCACCTTCTCCTGGAAAGATTACAGGGCTTCACATTCCAGGTGGAATTGGCATAAGGGTTGATACCCATATCTATACAGATTATGAGGTTCCTCCGTTCTATGATGCCCTTCTTGCCAAGCTTATTGTTTATGGAAGAAATAGGGAGGAGGTCTTGGTTCGGGCAAAGAGGGCATTAGATGAATTTGTGATTGATGGAATAAAAACAACCATCCCATTTCATCAGAAGATTCTTAATGATGAGGCATTTAGAAAAGGAGAGATACATACGCAATTTATGATTTAAGATTTATGATTTATTTAACATTTTTGGATTTATGATTAAAATCTTACATCTTAAATTCATTTTATGAAGATTTAGTGGCCTGACTATATTATGACCATTTATGCAAAGAACTATAGTAAGTGAAAATTCTTGTCATAAGAAACGATGGAATTGGCGACCTTATCCTTACCCTTCCTGCAATTTCAAGCATAAAAAGGCTATATCCAGATGCCTCTATTTCTATTCTTGTATCGCCTTATACCAAAGATATTTTATGGAACAACAAAGATATAGATGAAATACTGGTTGATGATAAAGGCATTTTTGAGGCTTCCAAAATGCTTTCTAAAGCCAAATTTGATATTGCCTTTGTCTTTTATCCAAATTGGCGAAATGCCTTTATTTCCTTTCTTGCTGGAATACCAGAAAGAGTAGGAACAGGTTATAAAGCGTGCGGAATTTTATTTAACAAAAGAAGGTATATTCATAGAAGAAACATCCATGAGGCAGATTGGTGCCTTAAGATTGCTGGATTGGATGATGAAATCAAACCCCCGGAGATCTTTGTTAAGGATAGGGATTTAGAATATGCAAAAAGCCTTATTTCTGGAATACCAGAGCCAATCATTGGTATTCACCCAGGAGGAAAAGGAAGTGCATTGAATTGGGAAGAAGAAAGCTATGCTAGATTAATTGAGAAGATAGAGGAAAGATATAAAACAAGGGTAGTGATTACAGAAGGAATAAATGATAAGACAATTGTAGAGAGGATAATTTCAAAGACAAAGGGAAACCCCCTTAATCTTTGTGGTAAAACAAGCCTGGGAGAGCTTATTGCTCTTATCTCCCTCTTCTCTATATTTATTGGACCGAGCACAGGGCCTTTGCATATTGCAGGTTGTTTAGGTATTAAAGTAATTGGCTTATTTCCTCCCATTATAAAACAAAGCCCCAAAAAATGGCATCCTTTAGGAGAAAATTATTCCATACTTACCCCGGATGTTCTCTGCAAAGAGAATAAATGCAAAGGGTTAAAATGCAAGGAATACAATTGTATGAAGAGAATTAAGGAAGGAGAAATTTTGGAAAAAATAGCATTTTAACTTTTGTATATGTTTAGGTAAAATTTTAAATCCAAACGCACAAACTAAAAATGTCCAATGTCCAAATTCCAATATCCAACAAATGTCCAATGTCCAAGCCTCAATGTCCAAGCCTCAATGTCCAATATGGAATTTGTCATTGGGATTTGGGCATTGGGATTTATTATAATGATTACTGGAAAACCAATTGCTTTTTGGTATACTTTGTGCCTTTGTGCCTTTGTGCCTTTGTGCCTTTGTGCCTATTTCCCATTTTATTCTCACCTAGCTAAACACATACTATTCCACCAATTCTGTTATCCTGATTGCGATGATGTTATTTACAATAACAACCTGTCCTTTTGCTACTATTTTCCCATTTGCAAGGACATCAAATGGCTCTTGTGACAATTTATCAAGGCAAAGGATTTCGCCCTCCTTCATATTCAATACATCCCTTACATATTTTTTTGTCCTTCCAATCTCAACGCTTATTTCAATAGGAACATCGCCAAATGATGTTATTTCTCCCTCCCCTGTAAGTATTTCTTCTTTTTTTAAGATAGATAAAGAAACAGGGTGTATGGTGGGT
>JBFMED010000041.1:0-7154 GCA_040753475.1 bacterium | reverse complement strand
AGAATTAGACAAAAAAAGAAGTGAGATACAAAAAGAAAAAATGGCCATAGTTAAGGAATTAGAAATAAGTGAGAAATTGCTTTTAAAAGATGAAGCAAGCCTTAAAAGGCTATTACAAGAGGAGGAAAGAGAGAAAGGAAATGAAGATGGCCTGTCCTTAAAAATACAAAGAATAGAGGATGAAATCCTTTTCTTCAAAGAGAGGGAGGATGAAATATATAAAGAGATATCAGCCCTTACAGAGAAAGAAAGTGATGAAAATGTAAAATTGTTAGAACAAAGGCTAAATGAAATAAAGATAGAGCTCAAAGACTTGATGGATGAGGAGAGAAAAATGGAATTACAAAGGGAGAAATTAAACCTTCTTTTGCAAAGGGAGAAGAAACAGAAACTAGAGCAAGGGGAAATATCCTATGAAAAGGAGGCTGTTGCAAAAGAGGCAAAGGAAAAAGAAAAAGAACAAATCCTTATTAAAGAGGGGTTATTAAAAGATAAAAAAGCCCTTTCTTTGGTTTTTGATGAAGAAACAAGCTCTGAAAAGACAAAATCACAAGCCTCTTCTTCTATTTTGGAAGGGGAAAAAAGCATTTTGGAATTGGAAAATAAGATTAATCGCCTTTATAGAATAAGGGAGGAGAACAATAAAGAAATAAAGGATATTTCTGTTTCTTTTTCCCTTCTTTCAGAGAGGATAAATTCTATTGTTTCTGATTATGGAGAAAGGATAAAGGAGATAGAAAACAAGCTTGACAAAGAAAGGGCAGAGAAAATAGAAAGGGAGCTTTTGCATTATTCTAATGTAAATCTTTCATCTGCTTATGAGTATGATAAAATAAAGGAGAGGCTTTCCTTTTATGAACAAGAGCTTTCTGACCTGAACAAGGCAAAAGATGACCTCTATTATCTTATAGGAGAGCTTGACAAAAAGGCAAAGGAGGTCTTTGGTGAAACCTTTAGAAAGATAAATGATAATTTTTCATCCATTTTTTTAAAGATATTTGGCGGAGGAAATGCAGAGATTGTTATGAATAATGGAAAGATAGATATGGAGGTAGAGCTACCTGGAAAGAGGAAAAAGGGGCTTATTTTGTTATCTTCGGGAGAAAAAACATTGCTTGCTATTATCCTTTTGTTCTCTTTGTTTATGGTAAAACCAGCACCCTTTTGCTTTCTTGATGAAGTTGATGCCTCTTTGGATGAGGCAAATATCAAAAGGTTTATTGAGCTTGTTAAGCTGTTTTCAAAGGACACCCAATTCCTTGTAATAACCCATAATAAGAGGACAATAGAGATAGCTGATACAATCTATGGAATAACAATGGAGACACCTGGTGTTTCAAAAGTCCTCTCTATGAGGCTTAAGAATGAATTTTAAACCACTTAGCTACATGATGGGTCCGGAGTGTTTTCCGACCCATCATCCTGAGGACCCTCAAGCGTAGCGAAGGGGACGAAGGAGCTCATAAGAGCCTTTAGAGATCCTTCAGCCCTTCGGGCTTTAAGGATGAGCAGTCGGAAAAAACTCCCTGACTGCTCAGCTACATACAAAAATGAACATAAATGAGGCTTTAGTTAAAGGAAGGCTTGGCCTTAATAGCCTTGAGGTAGAAATCCTCCTCTCTTTTGTTTTAAACAAGCCAATAATAGAGCTATACAAAAACCCGTATTGTGAGCTAAAAGAAGATGAACTTCGTTCCTTTGAAAAATTGATTTTGGAAAGAAAAAAGGGAGTTCCTTTGGAATATCTAACGGGACAGACAGAATTTATGGGTCTTTTGTTCAAAATAACCAAGGATGTTTTAATTCCAAGAAAAGAAACAGAGATATTGACAAGCGAGGCAATAAAAGAGGCAGAAAAGATAAAAAGTCCAAGAATAATTGATGTTGGATGTGGCTCGGGTGCAATTGCCATATCTATAAAAAAATTTCTTCCAAGCCCTTGTGTATTTGCCACAGATATATGTGAAAAAGCCCTTCTTGTTTCCAAAATGAATGCAAAGATGCACAATGTTAGAATACATTTTATCCGCTCCTTAATTTTAAGTGCAATAAAGGGAAAATTTGATATTATTGTCTCTAATCCACCCTATGTAGAGACAAATCTTGTTTTAGAATATGAACCAAAGATAGCCCTTGACGGAGGTCCTTCTGGGTTGGATTTTTATCCAAGGATATTTGAAGAAGCAAGGCATTTGCTCAAAAAGGACGGGCTTTTAATCCTTGAAATTGGGCAGGGGAAAAGGGGGGCTATTTCAGAAATTGCAAAAAATCATAATTTTTCCCTCAAAAGAATTGTTAAGGATTATTCTGATATAGAAAGAATATTAATTCTTGGTATGCAATGAAAGGGTTTAAGCAAGAGTTTCATAGGATATTAAAGCCCTGTTTTAAAAGGAATGAGGGAAAAATCTATATTAAAGGAAGGGAATATATTGATTTTTCCTCCAATGATTACCTTGGGCTATCTTCTCATTCAAGGCTAAAAGAGGCTTGTAAAAATGCAATAGAGCAATTTGGAATAGGTTGTTGTGCCTCAAGGCTTTTGAGTGGAGATTATGAAATTCACCATAGGCTTGAAGAAGGAATTGCAAAGCTAAAAGAAAAGGAAAAAGGTCTTGTTTTTAATTCTGGATATCAGGCAAACCTTGGAATAATATCTGCAATATGTGACAGAGAAAGCCTTATCCTTGCTGATAGGTTTTCCCATGCAAGCATAATAGATGGTGCTATTCTTTCTTCTGCACATCTTTTAAGGTTTAAGCATAATGACATTGAGCATCTTGAAAGCCTCCTTAAAAAGAATAAAGCCAAAAATATCTGGGTGGTTACAGAATCTGTTTTTAGTATGGATGGAGATAAGGCAATTCTCTCTGATATTGTATCCCTGAAGGAAAGGTATAATTTTAAACTCCTGGTTGATGAAGCACATTCAACAGGGATATTTGGAAAAAATGGAGAAGGTCTTGTGGGAGAATATGGATTAACAGAAAAAATAGAGCTTATAATGGGAACATTTAGCAAGGCTTTGGGAGGCTTTGGTGGATATGTTGTGGGTGATAAAGAGATGATAGATTTCCTTATAAACAAGGCAAGGTCATTTATTTATTCAACAAGCCTTCCTCCCTGTATTATTGCAGGAAACCTTGAGGCTTTAAAATTGTTAAAGGAAGAGCCAGAAAGAAGGAAGGTTTTATTGGAGAATGCCAAATATTTAAGAAAAAGGCTTTTGGATTCCGGGTTTTTTGTGACCTCTGAAACCCAAATAATCCCTATTATTTTAAAAGAGGATGAAAGGGCAATTAAGGCAAGTAAATATCTTTGTGAAGGAGGGTTTTGGGCACTTCCCATAAGACCACCCACTGTTTTAAAAAATACATCAAGGATAAGGCTTTCTTTGTCGTTTTATCATAAAAAGGGGGTTCTGAATAAGCTTGTATATGCTTTAAAGGTATGTGTTTAGTGTTTTAAATTCATTTTCCCCTAATACCTGAACGCATATCTTTTTTAATTCCTGATATGCTAGGGATGTTTCTGGAAAAGAAAGGAAGGAAAGGTTTTCTTCCTCGTATTTTTGAAGCATTGGATCAAATGGAATACAGCCTAAAAATGGAATATCCATTTTAAGCCAATTGGGTATTTTGTCCATCTTATTTCCAATCAAACAAACCTTACCTACATCATTTTCAAGCTCTTTTATAAGGTTTATTATGGTTTGGGCTGTTATGAGGCTTCTCGGAGAAGGGTCAACAACAATGAACATAAGGTTCACACTTGCATCTGTCTGCCTGCTTATATGCTCAATCCCTGCCTCATTGTCAATAACAATATAATCATAGGATTTTGTAATTTCCTTTAATTCCCTCCTTAAGGCATTATTAACCGAGCAATAGCACCCCTTCCCCTCTTTTCTTCCCATAGCCAAAAGGTCAATTTTTCCCTCCAAGATTGCCATATTTATCCCATATTCAAGGAATGAGAATAAGTCCATTGAATTGGGTTTATCCTTCTTCGCAGACTCCCTTAATTGGCCAAGTGTTTTAGGAGCATCCATTCCCAAAAGAAAATGGAGGTTAAAGGAGGGATCTGCATCAACCGCAAGGATAGAGCCTTTTTTTAAGGAAAGAAGATATTTGATTATAAGGCTTGTGATTGTTGTCTTTCCACAACCTCCCTTTCCCGCTACAGCAATTGTATATGCCATTTTATTATTTAGGATTTAAGATTTAGGATTTAAAACAATTTTTCCAAAATTCCTAAATCTTAAATTTCTAAATCCTAAATCCTTTTTATGCTCTTGGATGATACCTTTTATGAAATTCCTTCATTATATTGCTGTCAAGGTGCGTATAAATTTGGGTGCTCGATATATCAGAATGCCCAAGTAGCTCCTGAATTATCCGAAGATCAGCCTTGTTTCTTAAAAGATGCGTGGCAAATGAATGTCTAATGATATGGGGAAACAGGTTTTTTCCTATCCCTGCTACTATCCCGTATTTTCTAATCATCTTCCAAACAGCCTCTCTGGTTAAAAAAGAGCCCCTCCAATTTAAAAAGAGAAAACCAAAATCCTCCTTTTTCTTCAAAAAGCATCCCCTTTTTTCAAGATAGGCTTTAAGATATTTTATTGCCTCTTTTCCAATCGGAACAATTCTTTCCTTTTCCCTTTTTCCAAATACCCTGACAAATCCAAGGGAAAGGTTTAATTGCTCCATCTTTAATCTTACTATCTCAGAAACCCTCATTCCCGTTGAATACAACAATTCAAGTAATGCTTTATCTCTTATGCCTAAATTACTTGTAATATCAGGAGAGGAAAGAAGCTTTTCTATTTCATTGTAGGTTAAGAAACGGGGAAGCTTTGCCTCCTTTTTTTGAGATTTAAGGAGCCCTGCTGGATTTGATTTTATAATCCCCTCTTGAAGGAGAAATTTAAAAAATGCCCTTATACTTGCAATTTTTCTTAATATACTATTTGAAGAAAGATTATTTTTTTTAAGAGATAAGAGGTAATTTAAAAGAATTTTTATATTTATATCCCGAATTTTTGTTTTTTTAAGGAAAAGGATGAATTGGTTAATATCATTTCTATATGCAGAGACTGTATTCCTTGAAAATCCCCTTTCTAATGAGAGATAATCTATGAATTTATCAAGCTCGCAAGCGAACATTTTGCCTCTTTTATTGTTATTGGGTTTCCATGACCTGGATAAAGTATTGTGTTATCTGGAAAATTTAATAATTTCTTAATGGAATTTATTAAAGTTTTATGGTCTCCGCCTGGAAAATCTGTTCTTCCTATTCCATTAGAAAATATCGTATCGCCACAGAATATAGCATCGTCTGAAATGAGTGAGATAGAACCAGGGGTATGACCTGGAGTTTCCATAACCTTAAGGCTTATATCACTCAAGGTTATAATTTCGCCTTCTTTAATTGTTCTGGTTGCTTCTTTAAATTTCATAGAAGAGCCAAAAAATCCCGATAAATTAAGCAAAGGATTAGAAAGCATCTCTTTGTCTTTAAAATGGATAAGAAGCTCTGCCTTTGTCTCTTTTCTTATCTCATCATCTCCCATAATATGGTCTATATGACCATGGGTGTTTATGATATATTTAAGGAGGAGCTTATGTGAATAGAGAAAATACAAAATTTGCTCCTCTCTTCCTCCGGGATCAATCAATATTGCATTATTTTTGTCAAAAATAAGGTAGCAATTTGTTTCATAGTCTCCTACACAAAAGGTTTTAAGCCCTCCTTTCATTCATCGCAGATTCTATTCTTCTTAAAAGCTCTCTTTCATCTGGAATTTCAGATGTATCGATAGGAAGATTAGCCATCGCATCAAGGCAAGCTCTGATTATTGAATTTTTTGTTATCCTTTCCCTTTTGTTTTTAGAGTTTCTGCTTCTCATAATCTTTTTCTCAAGCCCATCAAGAAAAGAAAGATTGGATTCTTTAAGAAGGATTATAAGCCTATGTTCAAAAGTTCTAAACTTCGGAAGTTTAGAACTTAAAACCTTCTCCTCTATCCCTTTTGTATCAGCTTTGGTTATTTCAAATAGGGCATCCGCCCCTTTTCCTAATACAGGTCTTTTCATTGATCACTTGATTTTTTTGATAATCTCTTTGGAAAGGTCATTATAATCAAGGCTTCCATATGACCTTGGTGCATAGAGCATTATAGGCATTCCATGTGATGGAGATTCAGCAAGCTTCACATTTCTCCTTATCTTTGTTTTGGAAACATTATTTTTAAAATAACCCATAATCTTTTCCAAAGCCTCCTTTGCAAGCTTTGTTTTCTCTGTATAGCGGGAGCTATATCTAATTTGGAAAGAAGGGTTTTAAGAATTATATCGGATAGTTTTATATCTTGTGAAATTAAAACATCATACATTGAATGGTTTAATTTATGAATAGGAACACCCAAATGTATGCTTGCATTTGCCTGGGGGTCCATATCTATTATCAAGGTCTTATGGCCCAAAGAAGAAATTCCTGCTCCTAAATTAACACAAGTTGTGGTCTTTCCAACGCCACCCTTTTGGTTAGCAACCGCAATAATTTTCCCCATTCAGGCTTTTTTTAATAAATAATTGCCCATCTTTTTTTACGAGCAAGCACGCTTTTCTTTTTTCTTTTCACAGAAGGTTTATCATAATATGCCCTTTTTTTAAGCTCCTCTGTTATTCCTTCCTCAAGGCATTTTCTTTTGAATCTTCTTAAGGCATTGTCTAAGGATTCATTGTCATAAACCTTTATTCCAACCATTGCTTTTTTCATTTTATCCCGGAGGCCAATCTAACCTCCTTCCTCCTAATATATGGATGTGTAAGTGAAAGACCTCACATCCTGAATTTTTTCCACAATTTATCACTATTCTAAAACCATCTTGTGAAATATCCTTTGTTAATTCCTTAATTTTCAACATCATTTCACCTATTATATCTTTATCGGAAAGAGAAATAATGTCTGTAATATGCTCTTTTGGAATCAAAAGAAGATGAAATGGTGCCTGTGGATTTATATCATAAAATGCCAACATCTTTTCATCCTCATAGGCAATATTTGCCTTTATCTCTTTATTTACAATCTTACAAAAGATACAATCTTCCATTTAAATCCTAAA
Organism: bacterium; assembly: GCA_040753475.1. Taxonomy (GTDB): domain Bacteria; phylum UBA9089; class UBA9088; order UBA9088; family UBA9088; genus JBFLYE01. Next base: position 25 of record JBFMED010000041.1, on the reverse strand, counting down.
TTCTTCCTCCCTTTTTATCTCCCTA
>JBFMED010000040.1:1340-13908 GCA_040753475.1 bacterium | reverse complement strand
CATCAGGCATCAAACAAGGCATACCAATGGAATTTAAGCCCGAAACAATCAAATTTCTCCTTCTTGAAAACTCATCCTTTATCTCAATAAAGCTATTGCTGTTTAAGGCAGAAAGGCCTGCATATTGGCTCATTATGGGAGCACAAAGGATGATATATTGATGGATTTTACACATCGCAGAAATTATTTCTTCTGGTCCTAAAGCATAGCCAAGCCTCCAGCCTGTCATCGCATAGCCCTTTGAAAATCCAGAGAGCCAGATGGTTTTTTCTTTTAAAAATGTGCTAAATGGTATATGTTCTATTTCATAAGAAAGAAGCCCATATATTTCATCTGATATAACCATAATATCATTCTCTTTGCAAACATCAGCAATAGAAGAAAGCTCATCCTTTGTATATGTCATTCCCGTAGGATTATTGGGATAGCAAAGGATAATTGCCTTTGTTCTGCTACTTAGCCTCTCTTTAATGTCATCGGGTTTTATCTTAAATTTATTAGAAAATTTTGTAGGAATAACCACAGGCTTTCCGCCTGCTAATAGGACACAGGGCTTATAGGAAACATAAGATGGTTCTGGAATAAGAACCTCATCATCTGGATTCAATATAGCCCTAACTGCAAGATCAAGGCCTTCTGAAACACCAACAGTAATCAAAACCTCATCTTTTGGGTCGTAAGAGAGGTTATATTTTGAATAAACCATTTGGCTTATCTTTTCCCTTAAAGGAAGAAGACCTGCATTTGATGTATAGGTTGTGAAGCCCTTTTCTATAGAATATAAGGCATCTTCTCTGATATGCCAGGGTGTTGGAAAATCTGGTTCTCCTACACCCAATGAGATTACATCAGGCATCCTTAAGATAAGGTCAAAAAATTTTCTTATCCCAGATGTCGGAATTTCTAATATCCTTTTTGAAAGCATACAATAATTATATCATAAATTTAGAGAGGCTATTTGCTCTTTTATTACCCTTGTTGAATCTATGAATTTTTCTTTTTCTTCTTCTGTTAAGGAAATTTTGGGGTGTCCAATTATCCCCTCCCTTCCAATTATTGTAGGTATGCTTATGGATATACCATAATCTGGGATAAAGGATGACAATGGGAATATTTCCTTTTTATCAAGGGCAATTGCCTTTACTATTTCTAAACATGCCATTCCAACTGTCCATCCTGCTCCACCTTTATGCTTTATCATCCAAGCCCCAGCCCCTCTTACCTTATCAATTATCTCCTTGTCACAACAGGAAATAGCAACCATCTTCTCCCCATGTTCACCAATCATTATAGCATCCTTTGGGTCTTTTCCAGCTCTTTTTATAATGGATTTAAGCCTTAGGGTATCAAGGTATGTTCCCAGACCAAAAACCCTTTCTTTTGCAAAGCCTGATATTTTTAAGACAGCATATGTCATAATGTCAACCGGGTTTGAGACAACAAAAAGGAGGCAATTCCTGTTATTTGATGTAATATTTTTGACAATATCAGCTACCAAAGAGAGGTTTTTGTTTATAAGAGAAAGCCTTGTCTCTCCTTCCTTTCTCCTTAAGCCTGCTGTAATAATTATAAGATTACAATCTGAAAGGTCTTTATAATCTCCTCCTTTAACAATTGTCTCTTTTGGAAATAGGACAAGCCCCTGATTTATATCCTCTGCCTCTCCTATTGCAAGCTCTTTTACTGCATCAACCAGGATAATTTCATCTACAATTCCGCTTTCTGCAATACAAAACGCGGTCGTTGCCCCAACCCTTCCTGCACCAATTATTCCTATTTTCATAAGAGGAGATTATATTTCCTTTAATCTCCTTTGGTCAAGGTAATTTAGTGGACAAAACTATCCATAAAATGATAAAATTTAGGCTATGAAGAAAGAAAAAAAGGGGTTTTTGCAAAGGATTTGGGAATGGTTTGAATCCCTGTTTGTAGCCCTTATCATTGCTTTAATCATCAGGTTTTTCATTATCCAGCCATATAGAATTCCATCTGGCTCTATGATTCACACATTAGAGATTGGAGATCAGCTATTTGTTATAAGATGTAAATATGGAATAATGATTCCTTTTACTGACAAATGGCTATGTAGATGGGCAAAGCCTAAAAGGAACGATATTGTTGTCTTTAGAAACCCTAAAGACCCTGATCGGGGTGTTCTTTTAAGAATAATCTCGCCTGTAATTTGGGCAGGAACCATTGGAAAGATTGACCTTAATCCACATAAGGATTATATAAAAAGGGTGCTCGGAACACCAGGGGATGAGGTAATGATTAAAGATAGGCAGGTCTATATAAATGGAAAGGCGATAGATGAACCTTATAAAATACATCAAGACCTCTATAGGATATTTGGATATTCAGAGAGGGACAATTGGATTTCTCCTATTGTAGTTCCAGAGGGAAAATACTTTGTAATGGGAGACAATCGGGATTTTAGCTATGATAGCAGGTTTTGGGGCTATGTTCCCGAAGAGCTTATCGTGGGAAAGGCTCTATTTATCCATTGGCCTCCCTGGAGGATAAAATGGCTGAAATAAGTCAGGAGTCAGGAGTCAGGAGTCAGGAGTCAGGGGATAGAAAAGAAAAGATAGTTCATAAGAAGAAGATAGAGCTTCTTATGGAGATTGAGGAAAAGGATGCAAAGATAGAGGAATATCTAAATCTGGCAAAAGTGATAAAGGCTGATTTTGAAAATTATAAAAAGAGGCAGGAGGAAGAGAGAGTCCAATTGAAAAAGATATACCAAAGAGAAATCCTTATTGAATTTCTTAATGTTTTTGATAACCTTGAGAGGGCACTAAGAGAGGGAACAGGGAATAGGGAACAGGGAATAGGGAATATAGAAAAAATTATAGATGGGATTGGTCTTGTTAAGAAGGGATTTGAAGAAATTCTTTCAAAATTTGGGGTTAAAAGGATAGAAACAATTGGACATTCTTTCTCTCCCAAATTTCACACCGCCATTCTCTCTATTCCCACGAAAGAGCAAAGAGAGGGAATAATCCTTGAGGAGGTTCAATCAGGTTGGAAAGATAATGATTTTTGCCTAAGACCTGCCTCTGTTATAGTTTCCAAAGGATGGGAAGAAGAAGCTTCGCAAAAAGCGGAATAAAGGTATTCTTTTTGTTTCTCCTTGTTATATTTGGGCTAAGTAGAATAATCGGGACAAAGAATTTAAGTAGAATAGAAAGCCTGGAAAGGAAACTAAAAGAAGAAAGCAATAACCAAGAGATTATTCTTTCCCTTGCTGAGAGCTATTATAAAAAAGCCATTTATCTTGATGATGTAAAAGAAAGCTTCCCCTATTTTGAGGGTGCTATTTTCTTATATAAAAGGGCATTTAATATAAACAAAGACCCAAAAACCGCATTTCTACTAGGAAAGACATATTTTAATATAGCTAAATATTTAGACAAGGAAGAGAAAAGCAAATTTTACAAAAATGCAAAGGAAAATTTTTTATTTTCTTATCACAAAGGGTTTGTTGACAAAGAGCTATTCATCCTGCTTGGTCATTCCTATTTAATAAATGGTTTCTTTGATAAATCAATAGAATTCTATAAAAAAGCCCTTTTGCTTGCTGAGAAAGACCCAATTGTTATTTCAAACCTTGCCTTTTGTTATAAGGAAAAGGGATGCCTTGATAAAGCCTTGTCATACCTAAAAACAATAGATGAGCCATTGGATAAAGAGACATATATAAACCTCCATCTTTCATTTGGTGATATATATGAGAGAAAGGGCCTTCTTCTCTTGGCAAGGAAGGAATACCTTATTGTTTTAGAAAAAGATAAAGATAATAAAAAAGCCTTAAGGGCAATAAAAAGGCTTGACTAATATCCCAAATAATTGTAATTTATAAATCCTAAATTAGGTGGCGGTGTAGCTCAGCGGGTCAGAGCAGACGGCTCATATCCGTAAGGTCGGTGGTTCAAATCCGCCCACCGCTAGATAAAATAGCGGTTTAAATGAAGGAACCAGATGATGTCTTAACGGAGATAAGGAGGCTTCTTGGTGAGGATATAGAGAAGGTAGAGGAAGAAGAATCTAAAGAAGTAAAAGAAAAACCAAAAATCCAAATTGAAGAACCAGAGAAAATAGACAAGCTTCTCTCTGAGATTGAAGAAGCTCCTGTTTTTGAAGAAGCTTTAGAAGAACCTCCTTTGGAAGTTCCAAGCAAAGAAGAGCCAAAAATTGAGCTTGAAATACCACCTATTGAGCCTATGCCTGAAGAAGAAATACCAGAAGAAGAGCCATTAGAGGAAGAAAAATTTGAGCCGGCTTTGCAAGTAGAAACAATTGAACCAGAAATACCATCCTTTGAACCTTTAGAACCCCAAATCCCTATTCCCGAGCCCCAAATTTATGAAGAACCCCTTGAATTTCCTGAGAAAGAAGAAATACCAGAAGAAGAGCCATTAGAGGAAGAAAAATTTGAGCCGGCTTTGCAAGTAGAAACAATTGAACCAGAAATACCATCCTTTGAACCTTTAGAACCCCAAATCCCTATTTCCGACTCCCAAGTCCCAAGCCCTAAATCCCAATTTGATACAAAACCAAGCAAGGAGCAGGAGGAAATGAAAGCCCTCCTTAAGGAAGAGAAAAAGAAGGGGGTTTCACCTCCCAAAAGACCTATTAAAATAAATAAAAAATTTGTTCTTATCCCCCTTTTTATCCTTGGAATAATTGGAATAATCACAGGATGTGCCTTTCTTTTTTTACTCCCCAATAAAGAGCTAAAAATTGCTATCTCTAATATAGAAAATATAGAAAAACAAAAAATAAAAGAGGGAGAAAAAAGGTTTGATAAATGGATAAAATTTATCTTCTTAAAAAACCAAAAGATTTTTTTCTATCATCAGCTTGGCGAGGCATATCTTTCGATAAACGATTATGAAAAGGCAGGCTCTATATTCTGGAAGGCTTATGAATTAGACACAAGCAATCAAGACACACATAACTACATTCTTTCCTTTAGTTTAAAAGTAGAGGGATGGGAAAAAGCAAAGGAAAAAGCAGAGAAAATTCTTTCAAAAGACCCAAGGAGCATTCCAGCACACCTTATTTTATCAAGATACTTAAGTAGAGAGGGAAAGATAAAAGAGGCAATCTCTGCTCTTGAGAAAGGCTTAAAAGTATCGCCTTCTAATATTTCCCTTATATCATTCCTTCAAGTTTTATACTTTCAAGACAAGCAATACAAGAAGCTAATAAGCCTGCACAGATTTTTAATTGACCATCTAAAAAATAACCCACTTAATCCCGATATTGTAGTAAAGGCGGCTGGACATTTTATAGAAAAAGGAGAGCTTAATATAGGAAAACCACCTTTGGAAGAAATATTGAAGGTATATCCAAAAAATATAAGGGCAAGATACCTCCTTTCCCTTGCTTTACTAAAGGAGGGCAATAAAGAAAAGGCAGAAAAAGAGCTTAATAGCCTTCTTAAGGATGAAGGTTATCCGCAGGGATATAACCTCCTGGGGGAAATATTAAGGGATGAAGGAAAATACATAGATGCCTTATCAAACTTTTCGCTTGCTATTCTTAAAGACCCTTATTTTGGAAAGGCACATTATAACCTTGCAGATACTGTATTCTACAACCTTAATGACTATTCAACAAGCATTAGAGGATACGAGGATGCAAGAGCGAATGGATATATTACGACCCAATTGCCATATAACCTCGGTGTTTCCTATTACATAAAGGGAAATTATAAAAAGGCAAGGGATTGCTTTGAAATCCTTTCTAAAGATAAAACAATCCTTTATAATATTGCTTGTGCTGATGCCAGGCTCAAAAATTTTAAGGATGCAAAAGAGGGCTTTAAAGATACAGAATCCATCATCAAAGAGAGTTTAAGGGAGAAAATATCACCAAAAGAGGAAAAAGAGCTTTACTCCTTTCTTTCTAATATTTATAACAACCTTGGGCTTATTGCTGAATTTTCTAATCTTTCAAGTGAAGCACAAGAAAGGTATTGGGATGCAATAAATACAGCAAAGCTTGCTGGTTTTGAGAACAAGGAGGCATTTTCAAATCTTACAAATTTCTTCAATGGAAAACCAAACTCCCTCTCTTTACTTTCAGATAAATTGGATAAAGAATATGTTGTAGCAAAATGATTGAATTAGTAATTGATGGAAAAAGGATAAAGACAGAGGAAGGAAAGAGCATTCTTGAGGTTTGTCTTGATGAAAATATTGATCTTCCAAATCTTTGCTATGATTCCCGTCTTAAAAGCTTTGGTGCCTGTAGGTTATGCCTGGTTGAGGTAGAGCGAGCAAAAGGCTTCCTTCCAGCCTGCACAACAAGCGCAATTGAAGGAATGGTTGTTAAGACAAACACAGAGAGGCTTCTTATGATAAGAAAGGAACTCCTTGAGCTTATTCTATCAGACCACCCTGATGACTGCCTTGTTTGTGAAAAGAATGGGGATTGTAAGCTTCAAGAATATGCCTATCAATATGGTGTTAGAAGGGAGAAATATTCAGAGAAATTAAGCATTTTAAAGGAAAATAGCCCATATCGGACAAACCCATTTATTGAAAAAGATAACAATAAATGTATTTTATGTGGAAGATGCGTAAGAATCTGTAATGAAATAATGGGAAGGGATGTTCTGGATTTTAGCCAGAGGGGATTTTCTACAGTAATTACAACCGGGTTTAATAAGCTCCTTGAGGAGAGCAACTGTGAATTTTGTGGCCAATGTATCTCTGCCTGCCCGGTTGGTGCTTTATCTTCAAAGGTAAAAAAGAAGGGAAGGCATTGGGAGACAAAGAAAACAAAGACCATCTGTCCATATTGTGGCTGTGGATGTCCGATAATATTAGAGACAAAAGGCAATACAATAATCAATGTTTCATCAGACAACAATCTCTGCATAAAAGGAAGGTTTGGGTTTGATTTTGTAAACCACAAGGAGAGGTTGAAAAAACCTTTGATAAATCAGGGGTCAAAATTTAAGGAGGTGGAATGGGGGGAGGCATTGGATTTTGTAGCAAAAAGGTTTTTAAAGATAAAAGAAAAATATGGGGCAGATGCTATGGGTGGGTTTGCTTCGGCAAAGGTAACCAATGAGGAGAATTTCTTGTTTCAAAAATTTATGAGGGCTGTTTTGCAGACAAACAATGTTGACCATTGTGCAAGGCTATGCCATGCTTCAACCGTTGCTGGTTTAGCAAAATCTTTTGGCTCTGGTGCTATGACAAACACAATCAATGATATAGCTTGCTCTGATTGCATCATTGTCATTGGCTCAAATACAACAGAAGCACACCCAATTGTAGGGCTTAAAATAAAGGAGGCTATTAGACAGGGTGCAAAGCTCATTGTTATAGACCCAAGAAAGATTGAGCTAGTAGAGCTAGCAAATATATGGTTAAGGCAGAAGCCAGGAACAGATGTTTGCTTGATAAATTGCTTAATGAATGTCATTTTAAAGGAAGGTCTTTATAAGAAGGATTTTATAAATGAAAGGACAAGTGGGTTTAAAGACCTTTGCAAGGCAATTGAAAAATATACCTTAGAATATGTAGAAGAAATTACAGGTTGCAAAAAGGAGCTTATTATTGAAACAGCAAGGATTTATGGAAAGGCAGAAAGGGCATCAATTATCTATTCAATGGGCATAACTCAGCATACAACAGGTATGGACAATGTCCTTTCTTTGGCAAATCTAGTAATGATGACGGGAAATATTGGAAGGGAAGGAACGGGATTGAACCCTTTAAGGGGTCAAAACAATGTCCAGGGTGCTTGTGATATGGGAGGCCTGCCAGATTTTCTGTCTGGATACCAAAAAATAGACGATGAGAAAATAAGGGAAAAGTTTGAAAAGGCTTGGAATGTAAAGATTCCCGAAACCCCTGGTTTAACCCTAACCGAGATGGTCTCATCAGATGAAATAAAATGCCTCTATATTATGGGAGAAAACCCCCTTTTGTCTGACCCTGATATAAACCATGTAAAAGAGGCATTTTCAAAAAAGGAATTCGTTGTTGTTTCTGATATATTCCTTACTGAGACAGCAGAGCTTGCCGATGTTGTTTTGCCATCCTGTTCATTTGCCGAAAAGGATGGAACATGGACAAATACAGAGAGGCGTGTTCAATTGTTAAATAAGGCTATAGAGCCATTCTGTGAGGCAAAAGCAGATTGGGAGATAATCCAGATGTTATCAAATAAAATGGGATGCAATATGGAATACAAAGATTCAGGGGAAATTATGAAGGAAATTGCAAGTCTTACACCAATCTATGAAGGAATATCTCATAAAAGGCTTAAAAATGAAAGTTTGCATTGGCCCTGCCTTGATGTCAATCACCCTGGAACACCCATTTTGCATAGGGAAAAATTTACACGGGGGTTAGGATTATTTTGCCCAGTAGAATATAAACCAGCGGCTGAAGAGCCAGATAAAGCATACCCATTTATCCTTACCACAGGAAGGATAAGGGAGCATTACCATACAGGAACCCTGTCAAGGAGAAGTCTTGCTTTAGATAATTACATAAAAGAGGGATTTGTTGAGATAAGCTTAAGTGATGCTAGCAAACTTGGAATTTTAGATGGAGAAATGGTGAGGGTTTCATCAAGAAGGGGAGAGATAGACATAAAGGCAAGGATAACCGACATGGTTTCTTCTGGTGTTGTCTTTATTCCATTTCACTTCAGGGAATCACCGGCAAATATATTGGCCAACCCATCCCTTGACCCAATAGCAAAGATACCCGAATTTAAGGTATGCGCTGTTAGGATTGAAACTCTTTAAAATCTTGGTATGTATTTAAAATTTAGTATGTGTTTAGCTAGGTGAGAATAAAATGGGAAATAGGCACTTAAGGCACAGAGTTTATTTGCTACTTGCTTTCTTTGTGCCTTTGTCCCTTTGTTCCTTTGTGCCTAAATATAGGACAGCTAAACACATACAAAAATTTATTCCACCCTTCTTTGTGGGAAAATAAAATTATTGACAAATCTTAAGCCTTTAAGATAAAATTACTTTAAGATGAGGAAATTAAGTCTTCTCTTTGTATTATTTTTGCTTATAGGGTGTGAGGAGGAAAGGCCTGAATATAAGCGGCCAACCAGGGCTTTAACCCAGATTACATATTTAGATGGGATGAATATCACACCCTGCCTATTTACTGAAAGATGGTTAGCATTTTCCTCAAATGCTTCAGGAAATTTTGATATATACATAAAAGACAATAAAGAAAATACCTTAATTCAGAGAACATCAACAGAAGAGAATGAGCTTTTTCCCGTATTCTCAAAGGATGGACAAAAAATAGCATTTTCATCAAACAGGTTCGGCAGCTACGACATCTTTATCATTGATGCATTTAAAGAGGGTAACATTCAGCAAATTACCTTTGACAATATATCCGATGAAATATCTCCTGATTTCTCTTCTGATGGAAGTAGACTTGTTTTTTGCAAGCTATCTTATGGCAAGGGTATTATTTGTCTTGTTGACCTTAAAACAGGCTTAATAACAGAGCTAACCTCTGGGTTATTTCCTAAATTTTCACCAAAGGGCGATAAAATAGTATTTCAAAGGGATGGCAAAATTTGGATACTTGAGATGAACACCCATCTTTTGAAAGAGGTTGTAAGATACGATAATCTCTCTTGCCTTTCTCCGCAATTCTCTCCTGATGGAAGAAGGATTGTCTATGTAACGGGAAGTAAAGAAGAAAGATGCGAGGAATTTTTAGGTCTTTCTAGGTACATACCACTTGATATTAGGATAATAAACATAGATGGAACAGGGGATACCAAGCTTACAGAAGACCTAGGACCAGATGGGTTTCCCACCTGGTCTTTAGATAATTACATATATTTTTCCTCCCTTCGTAATGGCAAGGATAATTCCAATATCAATATCTTTAGGATAGCTTTTGAGGAATGAAAGACAGAAGACAGACTTCCTACTTCCTACTTCCTACTTTCTACTTTCTACTTTGTCTTCTCCTTTTAGGATGTGAGGAGCCTTATAAAGAGCCATCTTCTTTTATTTCGCCTCCCCTGACAAGGATTACCGATGATAAAGCATTGGATAATTGTTGTAGTGTCTCGCCAAATGGACAATACATAGCATTTTCAGGAAACAAAGAGAAAAGCTTTCACCTTTATATTAAAGATATAAACGAGAAAGCAATAATCCAAAGGACATCCGGAAGCGAGGATGATTTATGGCCTTCCTTCTCTCCTGATGGCTCTAAAATATGTTTTTCATCAAATAGATTTGGTAGCTTTGATATCTTTGTAATGGATACCTTAAAGGCGGGTGAAATAACCCAGATTACATTTGATAAGAAAAGGGATGAAATTTTTCCTTCATTTTCTTTTGAGGGAGATAAGATTCTCTTTACATCTTTGAAAGAAGACAAAAACCCAGTTATAATGGCTATTTCTCTAAAAACAGGGCTTATTACAGAGATAACAGATGGTTTTTTTGCAAGGTTTTCACCGAATGGAGAAAAAATCATCTTTAATAGACAAAATGTAGATGATGTAGATATATGGATGGTAGATATAGATGGAGGTGATTGCAAGCTTATTTTCCATAATGAGGAGTTTAATTGCCTATTCCCATCTTTGTCTCCCACGGGAGGAAGGATTGTTTATAGCAGCTGTCCAAAGGGAAGAATGAGATTTGGATATAAAACAATAGGCGATATAAAGGGCTTAAAGATGGATATAAGGTCGGTTGATATTAACGGAAGGAATGATATAAAGATAACAGGGGATTGTGGCGTTTGCCTATTTCCCTTTTGGTCATCTGATGGATTTATCTATTTTTCATCACTAAGGGAAGATAATGTTGATATATTCAGGGTTTCTGGTCCAGAGGAAATAGAAAAAGTCAAGAGTCAAGAGTCAAAAGTCAGGAGTCAGGAGTCAGGAGTCAGGAGTCTAGAAGAAAGAAAAGAGGCAAAAAGAAGATTTCCTAAACCTAAAGAGGTAGAACCAAAAACAGAGGTTGTAACCACACAGGATAATGTATCCATCTGGTCTTATCCTGGAAAAAGCATAATTGCAAATCTGGATAAAGGCGTTAAATTGATTGTCCTTGATTCCTCCAAGAAATGGTATATAAAGGTTTTACTTCCCGATGGACAGACAGGTTGGGTTTCCTCATTCTTTGTAGAATAATTGATAAAGGGCATATTAGGAACAGCCATAGGAAGTTTTCCCCATAAAGATATAGAAAAACCCCTCTTTCTATCTTTATCCCTTGATATTCCTGTTTGGCCACAGCTTCCAAAGGTTTCTTGGAGAGAAAATATGTGTGTTCAATTTAGTGAAGGACTTCCCTGTGTCCAATACGATGAGGCAAAAAAAGGCATTTATTTTTCTACAAGCCATATAGAGGAGGAACTTACCAGGTTTTATGAGAAATTTTTAGACCAGGATCTTGAGTATTTTAAAATATCAAAAGAATTCTCATCTGGATTTTATTCTTTCCTTGATGCAAAACCCTCCTCTTCTTACATAAAGGGTCAGATAACAGGGCCTATAAGCTTTGGCCTTTCTGTATACGATGAAAATGGAAAGCCTGTTATTTATCATAAGGAGCTATTTGATGCCATTATTTGTGGCTTATCGCAAAAGGCATTATGGCAGGCTGAGAAATTAAAGGAATTTGGAAAACCGATTATCTTTATTGATGAGCCATACCTTGTTTCTTTTGGCTCATCAGTTATCCCCATTTCAAGAGAGGATGTTTTAAGCTTTCTTTCCAAAATCATAGATTTATTAAAGGAAAATGGAATAATTACAGGGATTCATTGCTGTGGAAATACGGATTTTTCTATGATTATGGAGACAAATATTGATATTCTAAACTTTGATGCCTATAATTTTAGCAAAAACCTCTTTCTTTACAAGGATTCTTTGGATAAATTTATAAAAAATGGCATTCTTGCCTGGGGCATTGTTCCTGCATCTTCTGAACTTTTAGAAAATAACGAAGAAACGCTTAAGGAAAGGCTGGCAAATTTTCCTCAAAGGGGATTTTTGATAACCCCATCCTGTGGATTGGGCTCCTTGGATGAAGGCTTAGCCGAAAAAGCGATTGAGCTTACTATCTCTTTAACCAAGCTATGCCAGTAATGGAGCGAATAAAAATAATTCTTAAGACCAATTTTCAGCGATAAGATTTTAAGGTTATAGAGAAGGTGGGTAAGATTGTAAAAATATTACCAAAAATTATACCTTACGGAAAAGATTAACCTTCATTTGCACTAGTTTTATTAACCTGTTGAGCTTATGATGGGTAATTTTCTTTAGTTATACATAGACCTATCCCAATAATGCAGAGAAAGGCTTTATCCATTATAACCATTTTCTTTTCTATTATGGACTATGTAACCCATTGATAAGCTTAGAGGGATGCTCTAAACCCATTAGCTTGATTATTTCTAACTTTTAATAGTTTCTGTTCACTTAATACCACTAATCCGGATACCTTTAATTCCCCCTCCTTACCTTTAAGCATAATCTTAGTCTCTTTCCCAAAATATCTGTGATAGGGTCTACCTTCTGCCTTTAG
>JBFMED010000040.1:0-1240 GCA_040753475.1 bacterium | reverse complement strand
CTTTTAATAGTTTCTGTTCACTTAATACCACTAATCCGGATACCTTTAATTCCCCCTCCTTACCTTTAAGCATAATCTTAGTCTCTTTCCCAAAATATCTGTGATAGGGTCTACCTTCTGCCTTTAGTTTTTTATTCTTCTCTGATAGATATTCTAACTCGTAAAATTCTTTGTTTTTTATTAGAGAAATCTCTTTCTTCTTCTTTATTGCTCAAAGAGAGGGTAGAGATGAATCTTACACTAGCATTCTTAAGGGAAAGAAGATTTTTAAGAGACACTGTCCCCCTATCTGATACTACAATAAGCTCTTTTGATTTAATTATCTCTTTTAGCCTTTGCATATTTGAGATAACAGTAGATATATCTGCTGTGTTTCCTTTGTAAACATTATGTGATATAGGGATAGCATAATCATCAATGGTATTTAAACCAAGGTTTATCTGTTTTGCATCATTCCTATGGTCTCTACTATATCCTAATACAATCATTTCATTCTCTTCATAATCACCTTCAAAAAATATGGATGTTATATCGTAATGGATAATATTGGATGTCAGATTGTATCTTGTAATAGCATTCATAGCAATTTGGGATTGGATATTAAAGATTTTGTCTTCTGAATAATTCTCATCCTGCTCTTTGTCTTTTTCAGATTCTTTTGGTGGCACAAGCACATCTAGTGTCCTTGCAATACGAAAATCATTAAGTTTTTCTTAAGCTTATTTTAAATAGACTGGCAATAACATTCTTCTCTGCCCATTCTTTTATTCCATAAAGAGGCTTTGGTGCTGTAAGCCTATTTACGATAAGTGCCTCTATTACCTGTCCATGGGTAATTCCTTTATCTGCTTTTCGTTTAATTGGGCAGATGCTATCTATTGTCTCTTTAATACGAAGAGAGTGAATTATTGGAAGTATAAGGGGTATAGGTCCTACATTTATAGTTTGGGTTGAAGTAATCTTCATATTCCTTCATATTATATATCGGCAAATTTTTAAAAAAACACTAGTAAAAATTACTAATATGAAGGTTGGCTTTATACAAGTATTTGAAAAATAAGGGTTTTTTTATCCTTTATGTTAAAGTCTCAATTTCTTATTGCTGAAGAATAGTTAAGAATCAAGGCTACCACATAGAACATAATTTCGGGCATGGGAAGAACAATCTCTCTATGAACTTTTTCTTATTAAACCTCATTGCATTTTATATCCATCAGATTCTTGAATTAACCTGCCCTCT
>JBFMED010000039.1:0-4298 GCA_040753475.1 bacterium | reverse complement strand
ATCTCTTTAAAGCCCTACAATGGAATGTTTTGATGGTATTTAACAAAAAAATCTACAAAGGAAAAAAGAGGCTATCTTTTTGTGATGTGTTTTTGATATAATATATCCTGTTTAGAAGGTAATTCTGGACAAAGGTAGCGAAATATAGGAAATTACTAAAACGGGCCCTTAGCTCAGTTGGTTAGAGCATCTGACTCATAATCAGAGGGTCGCAGGTTCGAGTCCTGCAGGGCCCAATTTGAAATTGTAAATTTTAAAAAAGTTTAAAAACCTTAAAATGCGAGGAAAAGAGCATCCTGTTAATAGCCTTTTAGCTAAAATAAGGGAGATATTCTTAAACCTCTCCTTTGATGAGGTAATCAATCCTGTAATAGTTGATGAGAAGGATGTCTTTCTTCAATATGGAAAAGAGGCACCCTTAATCCTTGATAGGATATTCTATATTGCAGGACTAGATAGACCAGAGCTTGGTATTTCAAAGGAAAAAGAAGGCAGGGTAAGGCAGATAATCCCCGATTTTTCAAAATGGGATGAGATTAAGGGATTTCTTCGTGAATACAAAGAGGGAAATATTGAAGGGGATGATTTTATTGAGGAATTGGTAAAAAGGCTTGATATAACAGAAAAAGAAGGGATAAGGCTGGTGGATGAGGTATTTTTTGAGCTTAAAAATTTATACCCTATTTCCTACAAAAAGACATTAAGGTCTCATATGACATCAGCCTGGTATTCTACATTAAGCCATCTTATAAAGACAAAACCCCTTCCTCTCAAACTATTCTCACAAGGTTTAAGGTTTAGAAGGGAGCAAAGACAGGATGAAAGCCATTTGTTTGAAAGCACATCATCATCCTGTGTGGTTATTGAAAAAGGCTTTGATCTAGAGAAAGGAAAAGGGCTTTGTGCACAAATTCTTGAGGGAATAGGTTTTAAAAATATTGAATTTAAAACAAAGGCTGTAACATCTAATTACTATGAGGAGGGGACAGACACAGAGGTTTTTGCTGAAGGAATTGAGGTTGCAAACCTTGGGTTTTATTCTTTAGAATCTTTGGCAAACTATGGAATAGAATACCCTGTTTTTAACCTTGGCTTTGGGGTTGACAGGCTGGCTGGGATATTGAACAATGAACAGGATTTAAGGAGGCTCCTTTTCTTTCAATTTTATAAACCTATCTTTACAGACAAAGAAATTGCAGAAAAATTAGGCTGCGAACAAAGCCCAAGCTATGGAGCTCAAATCTCATCCATCATTTTTAGAAAGATAATGGAGGCAAAGGATAGACTGGGACCAACTGAGGTTTTGTGCTATGCTGGAAGGTTTTTGGGAAGGGATATAGAAATATCAGCCTATAATTGGGATTCTGAAAAACCCCTTCTTTCATATGCAAGTCTCAATGAAATCTGGGTAAATAATGGTGAAATCTTTGGGCTTCCAAAGGAGGGTGTTTTAAAAGGGGCTGAAGATGTCTATAAAAATGGGATAAACACAGGGCTTATTTTTCTAAAGCTTATTACCGATGGCTTTGTGGCAAAAATGGAGAGGGAATTTAGGGAGGGAAAAGCAGAACTGGATGTTAAATTTAAGATTGCCGAGCATCCATCAGATATAAACCTTTCCATACCAAAGGACATTATGGATTACATCACATCAAATAACAAAAGGGTAATTACAAAGGGGCCTTTGTTTTTTGGAATTAAAGCAGAATGAAGAGTCAGGAGTCAAGGGTCAGGAGTCAGGAGTCAGAGAACAAAATCCTAAATACTAAATTCCAATTTCCGACTCCAGACCCCAGACTCCAGACCCCAGACTATAAAGGGGTAATTGAGCGATATCGGGAATTTTTGCCTATATCAGAAAAGACACCGATTATAACCCTGCTTGAGGGAAATACCCCCCTTATCTTTTCAGAAAGGCTATCTAAAACAACAGGTCTCTCTGTCTATCTTAAATATGAAGGTTTAAACCCAACCGGCTCATTTAAAGATAGGGGGATGACTGTTGCTATCTCAAAGGCAATGGAAGAGGGTGCAAAGGCGGTTATCTGTGCCTCAACCGGCAATACATCTGCCTCTGCCACTGCTTATGCAGCAAAGGCAGGGATAAAATGTGTGGTTATAATCCCAGAAGGGCAGATTGCTTTGGGAAAGCTTGCTCAGGCTTTAATTCACGGAGCAAATGTTATTCCTGTTCAAGGAAGCTTTGATAATGCATTAGAGCTGGTTAAGGAATTAAGCAAAAAATACCCAATCTGTCTGGTTAATTCAATAAACCCAAATAGGATAGAAGGCCAGAAAACAGCCAGCTTTGAGATATGTGATACATTAGGAAAAGCACCCGATTACAACATTATTCCAGTTGGAAATGCAGGAAATATTACCGCCTATTGGAAGGGATATAAGGAGTATAAATTTTTCCGAAAAATAAAAAGCCTTCCCAAGATGTGTGGATTTCAGGCAGAAGGTGCAGCACCCATTGTAGAGAATAGAATTATAAAAGAGCCAAAGACCATTGCCTCTGCTATAAGGATAGGTAATCCTGCATCCTGGAAGCAGGCAAAAGAGGCAATAAACTCCTCAGACGGAATAATAGAGAAGGTATCTGATGAGGAAATTCTTGATGCCTATAGGCTTATTGCAAAGGAGGGCATATTTGTAGAGCCAGCCGCTGCAGCCTCCATTGCAGGCTTGCTTAAGCTTTCAAAAATGGGCTACTTAAAAAAGGGAAAAATAGCTTGTTGCATATTGACAGGTCATGGATTAAAAGACCCGGAATTGGTGATGAAAACAGTAAATGTATCCCAAAGCCTTCCTTGCAATCTTGAGGTTATAGCCAAACACATTTTTATTTAAACTAATGGTATATGTTTAGCTAGGTGAGAATAAAATGGGAAATAGGCACAGAGGCACAGAGGCACAAAGGCACAAAGGCACAGAGTTTATTTGTTACTTGCTTTCTTTGTGCCTTTGTCCCTTTGTTCCTTTGTGCCTAGCTATAGGGTAGCTAAACATATACGATTTATTTACTTTGTGCCTAAATATAGGACAGCTAAACACATACAACTAATGAGGCTTTGGGAAAAAGGGCAGGAAATAGATAAGGCAATAGAAGATTTTGTTGTCTCTAATGATTATTTATTAGACCAGAGGCTTGTTAAATGGGATTGTTTGGGCTCAATTGGCCACATAAAATCCTTACAGAAGATTGGAATCCTTAAAAAAGACGAGGAAGAAAAGATAAAAAAATGCGTTCTTGAAATCATTGAGCTTGATAATTGTGGAAAATTTATCATTGAAAGAGTGAACGAGGATGTCCATACAAAGATAGAGAATTACCTTACCGAGAAATTAGGGGATTTAGGGAAAAAAATACATACAGGACGCTCAAGGAATGAGCAGGTAATTCTGGCAATAAGGCTTTATTCAAAGGATTTCTTGCTCCTTCAAAAGAAAAAGCATATTGAGCTTGCTTTATCCTTCTTAGATCTTGCAAAGGAAAATGAATTTATCCCAATGCCTGGAAGGACACATTTACAAAAGGCAATGCCATCATCGGTTTCCTTGTGGCTGGGTTCGTTTTTAGAAAGCATATTGGATGGAATTTCCATTATCTCATCTAGCTATAAGATGAATAACCAATCTGTGCTGGGCGCAGGTGCAAGCTATGGAACATCCCTTCCTATAGATAGAGAATTTATCAGGGAAATCCTTGGATTTGAAAGATTGCAGAAAAATGCTCTTTATGTCAACAATAGCAGGGGAAAGATAGAATCTTATATTTTATTCTCATTTCTTTGGGCAATTCTTGATCTTTCTAAATTCTCTACTGATTTAATCCTCTTTTTGCTTCCTGAATTTGGCTATTTTAGCCTGGAAGATAAATTTTTGCTTGGCTCTTCCCTAATGCCACAGAAGAAAAACCCCTCTGTATTAGAGATGATCAGGGCAAAGTCAAATACATTTATCTCATATTTATTCCAGATATTATCCATTATAAACAGCCTTCCCTCAGGATATAACCAGGATTTTCAGGAGACAAAAGGGCCATTTTTCAAGGCTTGTGATTTGGCATCTTCCATAATAGATGCTGGAATTAGCGTTACAAAAAACCTTAAGGTCAATAAAGATGCCTTGCTAAAGGGATTTACGCCTGATATATTTGCCACAGATTATGCAATAAAGATGGTTCAAGAAGAAAACATCCCATTCAGGGAGGCATATAGAAAAATAGGAGAAAATATAGAAAGCCTTCCTCCGCTTGACCCCTATTCTTTAATAAAGGAAAGGAAATCCATTGG
>JBFMED010000038.1:0-8284 GCA_040753475.1 bacterium | reverse complement strand
AAAATTTGAAGGAAAAGGCTCACACAACCTGCCATTAGCCTCGGGTCTATACATCTACGAGATAAGGTCATATGCCCTAAATTCAGAAAATAAAGCCTGCGGAAAGCTCTTGATTAAGTAAAAAAAAGAGGGGACGGTTCTATTTTATTATTTTGTTGACAAAAAGGGAAATCTAAGAAGCAAGAAGGATGAAAAAAGAAATAAATAGAACCGTCCCTTTTTTGAAAATTTGAGCTAAACACATACAATGTTATCAATGAGCCTTGTCTTTCCTATCCTACAAGCTAAAGCAATTAGGGTTTTTCCTTTTTTTAATGTTTCTTTGTCTAGGAGCTCTATATAGTCTATCTTGAATCCTTTTTTTTCAATCATCCCTTTCATTACAGAGAGAACCTCCTTTGTAGGTCTTTTGCTTTCAAGAAGCCTCTTTCCTTCCATTAAAGATTGATAAAGAATAGGTGCTTTTTTTCTTTCCTCTTTGGTTAAATAGGCATTCCTTGAGCTCAAAGCCAGGCCATCTTTTTCCCTTATTGTGGGAAGGGTTTTTATTTCTATATCAAAATTAAGTTGGGATACCATCTTTTTGATAATTATTGCCTGCTGATAATCCTTTTGTCCAAAATATGCCCTATGGGGCTTTACAATATTAAAAAGCTTTGCTACAACCGTGAGGACACCTTGAAAGTGTGTTGGTCTATTTCTTCCGCATAGCAAACCTTCAAAATTTGGTATCCTTACAAATGTCTCCTGTTTTTCTGGATATAGGTCTTTTGAGCCAGGATGAAAAAGATAATCAACCTTCAGATCTTCTGCTAATTCAAAATCTTTTTGATATGGCCTTGGGTATCTTTGATAGTCTTCATTTGCTCCAAATTGCAAGGGATTAACAAATATGGACAAAACCAGAAAATCATTCTCTTTTTTTGCTTTTTCTATTAAGGAAAGGTGTCCCTTATGCAAAGCACCCATTGTTGGAACAAAGCCAATTTTTCCTTTTTGTCGCAGGTTATCACAGACCTCCTGCATTTCTTTTGGGATTTTTATCTCTTTCAACTAAAACCTTGTAATGAGAGAGACCCGGTGGGAGTGGTTTAAATCGGGGTTATAAAGGTAAGCATAGTCAATCTGGGCAAGCACATTTTTCATTGCCCCTCTTCCACTTGACCTTATCCCAAATCCAATAGAATAGCCAGAAAGGGAATTATAGCCTCCCCTTACATCAATGTTTGGAAGAAGCTTGTATTCTGTGCCAAGCTTAAATATTAAAGAAGAATCATTTGGTTTTTCAAAATCAAAGCCAAAAAGGACATTCTCTGCCATTTTGTACCCCAATCCTGCTTTAATATTAAATGGAAGGCTATTTTTGACATTGTCTATTTCCAGATCACTTCCAAGGTTATTTAGAGAAAAACCCAAAGATATTGCTTGATTTAGAGATACCAAAGAGCCGATGTCTAAACAAAGCTTGCTTCCTCGATAACCTGCATAATCCTGATGAACTGATTTTATGCTTCCTCCAAAAGCTATTTGAGAAAGCTTTTGAGCATAGGAAAATGATAGAGACCTACATTCAACAGAAAGCTCCTTTCCTGTTTTATTATCATTATCTGCCTCCTCTCCACCCGTTGTGTTCATAGCAATAAGAGAAATACCAAGACCATTATTTTTTGAAAGGGGTTGAGCATACCCAAAAAAGGCCATACCAATATCGGCAAACCACTCTGTGTAAGCACCCAATATCTCCTTATTTTCAAGGGAAGAAATGCCCGCTGGGTTGTAATAAAGACAAGAGACATCGTCTGCTATGCCAACAAATGCAGAACCCATCCCAACTTGCCTTGCCCCTTGGGGAATATTCATAAACTCCCCTGTATTCTCTCCGCTTGCAAAGATAACACAAGGGAGAAACATTACCAAAAATAATAGAATTTTCTTCATTTTATCCAATCTTTTCGATAAAAGCCTTTGCGGATTTTAAGGCTTCTTTAACCATATTTACATTGTAAAGGTCTCCTCTGTAATAGCCAGCAATATGAAGTTCATGGTAGAGACGGTCAAATTGCCTAAAAAGCTTTCCATTGTGGATGTCTAAATGTTTTCTCAATGCACTTGAATAAGCTTCATATGACTTAGGAAGCTCCTTTTTTAAAAGCCCTTTGTTTAGCAAATAGCCATCTACTGCCTTTAAAATGGCAAGATATGCTGTACCACAAGCCTCCTGGACATATTTGACATCACTATAATCATTGTCCTCAATGGGAGCTTTTCTTAATATCTCCTTTGCGTTGTTTAAATATCTTAATGACTCTTTCATTTTATTATTGCTTTATTATCACCATCTTCTTTATTACCCTTTCTGTCCTGGTTGGGTATTCTATGGTTGCTTTATAGATATAAAGCCCGGTTCCTAATTTCTTTCCATCCTTGTTTGTGCAATTGTAAGGAACATCCCTCTTTCCTCCCTCAAAATCTCCCTCATAATCCCAGACAAGATCTCCGGTAATAGTATAGAGCTTAATCTTAACATTTGCATTTGTTTCTAAAAAGAAATTGAATTTTGTAGAACCCTTTGCTGGGTTTGGAGCGGTATAGACAACCGTTTCCCTTGTGGTTACATTTATCTGGTATGATTCCTCTTTTGTATTTCCATTTATATCAACGGCTGAGATTTTATATGCTAAGATACCCGTACTTGCCTGTCCTGGAATCTGGCAAGAAAATGTATCACTTCCCTCCATAGCTATTGTTTTGAATGTTTCCGAACCAACCGTTTGATAAGAAAGGGTTATATTTCCATAGTCAAGGCCAATGCCTTCATCTGTAATTATTGCTGTGATATTTATTGGTTCATTTACAAATGCAACGGATGGTGGTGTATGATTAATATTTGGTAGATCATCCTCACCATACATAATTGCATACATATCCTTTATCTCGGTATTGGCTGGAATTTTAAGGCTAATTTTGTTATTTGCTGGATCCGTGGTTCCACCAAGCTTTACCCACCCACTTCCTGTGCCATAAATTGCCAGGCTTTCCTCTTTTATTCCCGAAGGAACATCACTATCTTCATAATGCAAGGTAAGGGTTACATCCTTGCTAAATTTGCATTTATAGAGGGGAGTAGACTGTGTACCATAGTAAAATTTGGTTATTGAGCCAATGAGCTTATATTCTTTATGGTCAAGGGTATCGGGCAAAAGCATTACAAAGATTGTATTTGTTCCAATGCTAATATTCTTTGAGGGAGGGATAATCTCTGTATCATAAGGGATATTAAGATATGTCTCGTCGTTGTAGATCACCTCTATCTCCTCTGGAATGCTAAAGTAAAATGTTTCCTGGGCTAAATTTCCCTTATTATCATAGGCAGATACACTAATTGTATATGTTCCAGATTCGGTTAAGGGAGAGATAAGGTTTCCTTTTAGCTGTCCTGTATTGCTTCCTGTCTCTGTATAGGATTTGGTTAAAGGAATGTCTAGCCCATCTTTCTTTAATGATATGGTTGAACTTGCCCAATTTATCCCAGACTCGCCGCAGCCTATCTCTGAGAGATTAACCCCAATGGGGCCAGAAAATGGAGAGGTCGCAGTTGGTGAAGGATATGGGTCTGATATTGTGGGAGGAATAGAATCAGTTACATTGAAGGTTATAGAATAAGTGGCTTTATTATTGTTAAAATCTACGGCGGTTATTTTAATTATATAAGTTCCAGGGATGGTTAATGGCTTTGTAAGTGTCCAATATAGGGTATCTTTATTGTCATTTGTTAGAACACCTCCTATCTTTTCGCCCGATTTATCTTCAAGATGTATACTTGAGTTTATCGGAGAAACACCTACACCATTTTCTCCATCATATAATTTTACCCAAACAGAGGAAACTATACCTATCTCCTTTTCCTCACCCGATGTAGGACTGGAACTAATTACAATGGGAGCTGTTTTATCTTGTTCTATAATCTCAGGATTCTCTACGCATCTCATTATTCCATCAACTACATCTGAGCGAAGCTTATAATGTCCATGGTAGCGAGGTTCTGCATGCCATTTTTCCTCTTCTTCATCTTCTTTACTGGTAAGCTCCCAATATATACTTACAAGCTCTGCCCATACACGGACATAATAATTACCGGGTGGATTTTTCCAATCAAGCTCTCCATATTCATAGTCACAATAGTAATTTCCCTCTTCATCCTTAGAGAATGAAACAAGGGTTCCATTATCATTCTCTGTATCCTCATCGCCCTTATCAGGTTTTGCAGAATCTCCAAGGGAATAGTCATAATCTCCATAGTTTGGAAAACCAAATAGCCATGGGTCTATATCATTTCCTGCACTCATATCAGGGTAGCTTGTGTGTGGAATCTTCTCTCCTTTATCATTATGGGTTTCAAAATTAAGCAGGCCATAAGGGATATTAAGGCTATTGGAATCTTGAACAAAATCAAAGCCTAAGTTATTAAGTTGCTTATCGGTTACAGGCTTACCATTTGAGCTCTTAAGGACAGCCCTGAATTTTACTAAAACATCACAGCTTTCGGGGATATCATCTGAATAGAATGGGTTTGAAGAGAAGGTAAGGTTTTCTATCTTTATCTCAATGGAGATTACCTTTATCTCACCCTTTACTTTAGTAGCCTCATTTCCTGCCATATCCTTTCCATCAATGGTATAATAATAAGTTCCATCAGGGACTATATCCCCATTATTATCCCTTCCATCCCAGAAATCAGAGATATTCTCTCCATATTTTGGATTTGGAGAGATAATATTCTTTACAACCTCTCCATGTTCATTCAGGATATTTATTTGAACACGGCTTATCTCTGAAAGGTTATATTTTATAGAAAGATTTTGAATGTATGGATTGAATGGATTGGGTTCTATATTTTGATTTTTAATTTCAGGCTTTGTTCCATCTACATCAATCTTTATCCTTTCATCGATATAGGGGTCATTTAGGGCATTATAATTATTATAAATGAAGTGTCCTTGTATTAAAACTCCTGTGCCGCTATTTCCCTCCTTTATCTCATAAAAACCTGAATAAACGCCGTCACCTGGCATCTTATCAAAGAATGAAGACATCCCATTATCTACAAGCTGTATGCCTTGATACATAACCCCTAAATCAGCCGAGGCATCACCACCGGTTGCCCAATTAACCTCTTCTACCACAAGGTTTGAAATGGTATTATAGGAAGAGACAAGAGGGCCAGAATATAAATTTTGATTTGAAATGGTGCAGGTTCCATCCTCCTTTGCTTGCAAAAACCAGCTATGGATACTATCAGAAACAAGGATATATCTTCCCTGTTTTATCCCAGAACTTGTAATTGTAATGTTTGTTGTTGTTTTTGTTAAAATTGCACTTATGGTTTTTTCTACCTTAAAGCTTGCAAGAGAAATAATGAGTTTATCGCCTCCCTTTAAAAGGCTCTTTAAGGAATACCCTGCTTGAGGTGTAATGCTTTTATAATCTGAAATGGGCAAACCATAGTATAGCTCTGCATTTGAAATAAGAGCCTCTTGGTTTTCAAGGGTTGTAATCCAGATATAATTACCTGATGTAATCTCTATCCTTTGTCCTTCAATTAAACCTATTTCATCCTGCCATTTAACCCTTAATGTCTCGGTTGTAGACTCTATAATAGAAAGATTAGATAAAACCCTTTCCTCTTTCATTTCTGGAATTATTCCAAGCCTTGCTATCCTTGATGTTGTAATGGGATTTGCTTTTGTTCCATCAAGGGTTATTGTTCCAAAAACAGTGCCATTGTTTATTCCAGGGTTTCCTCCCTCATCGGTTATATAGCCTTTAATTTCCCATACCCCTTGGTCATCTTCGGTTATCCTATACGAACCCTGCCAGAGTTCTTCTTGTATCTTATTAAGGAGAACTTCCTTACCGTTTAGAATACATCTTGCTTCTGCTGTATCTGTTCCACTTGTCTCTAGGATAAAAACAACCACTTCATCCCTGAAGAATGTCCTTCCCCCTGTGTTTTCTGTAACATCTTCAATCTCTGGCAAAGTATTGTCTATAAGAATAGAGGTTGTCTTGGATGCCCTATTTCCCACTGTGTCTATTGAGACTACCTCAACTATATGCCAACCTTCGGGAAACCCTTGACCATTCCAGTTAAATGTGAATGTTGCATTTTTTTCAATGAATCCATCTTTTATCTTTATCCCATCTATTAAAATGCCAAATTGCCCATCTTCGGTTAATAGGGAGAATGAAATGTCTATGGTATCTTGAATGCCAAAAGAGTTGCCGGGAGAGAATATGTAGTCTGAAACAGCAATATCAGAAATACCAGGTGGTATACTGTCAATGACAATTATTGCAGACCTTGTTCCTGTTCTTCCTCCTTGATTTGTTACAGAAACAACCAATGTCCGACTTCCCTCAGGAAAGGAAAGTCCATTTATATCCTTTCCATCCCAGATATATAATGTTTCACTTCCTGCCTTTAAAAAGCCGGTTGCATCTTTAAGGCTTTTTCCATCTACAGTTAGCGTGTAAGTTCCATCCTCATCCGCCACAAATGTTATGGTAACGGTATCAAACTCACCAGATGATGTATAGGGTGAGAAGATAGAAGGAAAGATATTAAGTGAAGAAACAATGGGTGTTTTCCAGACAACACTAAAGCTTGATGTATATGATGCAAGATTTGATGCAAGATCACTTGCGGTTGCAAAGATTGTATATTCTCCCTCTAAAAGAACTGAGGTGGGAGTTCCTATAAGTTTTCCAGAGCTTGTCCCTCCTATATATGTTGTAGTTAAGGTTACAACCCCTACCCCCTTATTTAATGAGAGTTTCAAAGTGCTTGTATCTATGCCTGGCTTTCCTTCCTCTACCCTAAGATCAACCGAGATTGTCCCAGAATATGGTGCTTGCACCTGGAAAGATGGCCAGAAAGACTCAAAGATGGGCTCTGTCCTTCTAAGATTGAATGTAGCTGTTCCAACCTTACAATGATCTGCATTATCATAGGCTTTTGTAATAATTGTCCATGTCCCTGGCTGGGTCAATGTCCCTGGTCTTCCTATAAGCCTCCCTATATTTGTTGATGTTCCAATTGAATATGTTTTATCCATAGAAACCTCTACACCCATTGGATCAAGGAGCATAATGGTTGATTCATTCCAGTTTATTCCAGAACCACCCTTATCAAGCTCAGATATACCTGTGCTTATTGTTCCTGTATATGGGGTATAGACTGTTCCGGTTGGCCAGGGGTCAAATATTATGGGAAATATGGTCTTAAGATAAAAGCTCCATTGATAAAGATTATAATTTCCCGCACCATCATAAGCCTTTACCGATACTGTATATGTTCCATCCCATAATCCATCATCTAATAATGGAAAACCAAGTTCTCCCATAAGCTTTCCCGAGTTCTTTCCGGTTGGGCTATAGGTTTGGACAAGGGTAAATGTAGCCTCTTCTTTTTTCAGAGACATTGTTGTTTTTAAAGAATCTATGCCAGAATCGCCCAAGCCTACATCTGAGATAAAGCAATAAATAACATCTTCAAATGGTGAAATAACTACCCCGGTTGGCGAGGGATTAAAGACATCGGGCTTCATTATATCCTTTATCTGAAATGTCGCCTTCTGGTAGTCATCTAAAACACCATTTCCCTCTCTGTCAACTGGTCTTATCTTTATGGTATATGAGCCAGGCTTTGAATTATCCAATGGATTATCAAGTATCCAATATATTGTATCAATGCCATCATTAATCTTTTTGCCTCCTATTTTCTGGTCAAATGAATCCACAAGGAAGATTTCACTCTTTGCAAAGTCTATCCCAGAGCCTCCCTCGGTTGGCATATCAATAAGTTTTGCCCATACTTCTGAAATTGTCCCTTGTGAGATTACATCTTGCTCTGAAGGTTGGGTTGCTATAATAAGGGGTTTTTCATCATCACAAGGAGGAGGCGGCTGTGGTGGTTGTGCCAAAGCCTTTCCCTCAATGTAGTCTGCCTTAAGCCCATTGTGGCCAAAAAACCAAGGAATGGCATGCCACTTTTCCTCTGAATCTTCTGGTTTGTTGGTAAGCTTCCAGTAAATGCTTGTAAGATCTGCACCTATCCTAAAGATATACTGACCTTCTGCATCGTCCCAGTCCTTCATTTCAAAGCTGAAGTTTTTGTAATAGTTTCCATCATCATCTTTATAAAATGGAACAAAGTAATCAAAGTCATTTTTCGTATCCCCATCGCCTTTGTCAGGTTTATCAGAATCTCCAATAGGAGGACCAT
>JBFMED010000037.1:0-5268 GCA_040753475.1 bacterium | reverse complement strand
TGGATGGGCAATATGCAGAGCATCCCTTCCTTGAAAGGAAATCAAAGATAATCTTTGATTACCTGGTTGAGGCAGGTTCTGGAACCGGCTGTGTCCATATTGCCCCAGGCCATGGAATAGAAGACTATGCGGCTGGTTGCAAAAATTCTCTTCCCATAATCTGCGAGGTTGATGACAATGGAAAATTTACCAGCGGTATTTTTGAGGGAGAGGATGTATATGTGGCAAATAAGAAAATTATTGAGCATTTAGATAAAATTGGGATGCTCTTTGAAAAGGACGAAATCCTACATTCCTATCCTTTTTGCTGGAGGTGTAAGAACCCCATTATCTTTCGCTCCACCAGCCAATGGTTTATTAAAATTGACCATAAGGATTTAAGAAAGAGGATAATTTCTTGTTGTGATAATGTCCAATGGATACCCGACTATGGGAAGAATAGGTTTGTAGGAATGATGGAGGCAAGGGCGGATTGGTGTATCTCAAGGCAGAGGGCATGGGGGATTCCCATTCCATCCTTTTTTTGCAAGGATTGTCAAAAATCCTTTATTACAGAAGAAAGTATTGAGCTGGCACAGAAAATAATTGAAGAAAAAGGAACGGATGCCTATTTTGAAGAAGAGCAAAGCAACCTAGTTTGCCCATCTTGCAGGGGGAAAAATCTTACCAAAGAAAAGGATATCCTTGATGTCTGGTTTGATTCTGGGTCTTCGCATAATGCTGTTTTAAAGGATAATCCTAGTCTTTCCTGGCCAGCAGATTTGTATCTTGAAGGCTCTGACCAGCACAGAGGCTGGTTTCAATCATCTATTATTACAGCAATCGCAGGATTTAATAACCCTCCCTATAAGGCGGTTTTAACCCATGGATTTATCCTGGATGAAAAAGGGATTGCGATGTCAAAATCAGCAGGCAATGTTATTTCTCCCCAAAAGATTGTTGAAAAATATGGGGCAGATATATTAAGGCTTTGGGTTTGCTCGGTTGATTTTAGAGAAGATATAAGAATTGGCGATGAAATCCTTAAACCAATCATTTTGTCGTATCGAAAGATAAGAAACACATTTAGATTTCTCTTAGGCAACCTTTATGATTTTGAAAGCCCGGTATCATATAATGAATTGAACTTAATTGATAAATATATCCTCCATAACCTTCAGATTTTAATAGAAAATGTCTTGGATGCTTATTCCAAATTTGAGTTTCATATTGTATTTAGAGAAATCCTTAATTTTTGCACAAGGGATTTATCAAACCTTTACCTTGATATATTAAAGGATAGGCTATATTGCGAGGAAGCCAATTCAATCAAAAGGAGGGCAGCTCAGACCGTGCTTTATCAATGCCTTATCTTTCTGGTAAAGCTTATTGCACCCATTGTATCGTTCACCGCAGAGGAAATATGGGAAAAAAGTCAGGAGTCAGGAGTCAGGAGTCAGGAGTCAATATTTTTGGAGGAATTTCCCAAGCCAAAGGAAGCTTATAAAAACGAGGAAATAAAGAAAGATATGGATGAGATTCTTAAGATAAGGGATGTGGTTAATCTTGCTTTGGAAAAGAAAAGAGCGGATAAGGAAATTGGCTCCCCATTAGAGGCATCTTTAAAAATAAAGACAGAAAAATTTGACATTCTTAATAAATACAAGGATGGGCTTTGTGAGATTTTCATTGTCTCCTCAGTTGAGATTGAAAAACAAGAAGGGTTGACAATAGAGGTTAATAAGCATAAAGGTGTAAAATGCCCAAGGTGCTGGATGTTTAGCTTCACAGAAAATGCAGATGGTTTATGCAAAAGGTGTAAAGAAGTGTTGGAGGCCAAATAAGGTAGAATGGCTAATCTTCAATGTCCAAATCCCAATGACAAAGATAGGTTTTAAATGAGCATTTTGATTAAAGACATTTTGCTATTGGATGGCAAGAAAAAAGACATTTATATAGAGGGAAATCTTATCAAAAGAATAGGGGAAAATCTTAAATTACAAGCAGATAAAACAATAGATGGGAAAAACAAGCTCGCTATTCCGCCTTTTATCAATTCCCATACCCATGCGGCAATGACCTTGCTGCGGGGATATGCTGATGATATGCCCCTCCTGCAATGGCTTTCTACAAAGATATGGTCAATTGAGGCAAAAATGAAAGAGGATGATGTCTATTGGGGTGCAAAGCTTGCTTGCCTTGAGATGATAAGGAATGGAATAACCACATTCAATGATATGTATTGGCATTTTCATGGAACAGCCAGGGCAACAATAGAGATGGGGATAAGGGGGATTATCTCTGCGGTATTTATAGATATGTTTGATAAGGATAAAGCAAAAGAGCAAATTTCTCTTAATGAAAGGCTTTTTAAGGAGGCTAAATCTTATTCCAATAGGATAACCTTTGCCCTCGGACCACATGCAATCTATACAGTATCAGAGGAATCTCTAAGATGGACAGGGGATTTTTCAAAAGAAAATAATGTCTTTATCCACATTCACCTTGCAGAGACAGAAACAGAGGTTAGTGATTGTATTGAAAAACACGGGGTTTCTCCTGTTAAATACCTTGAAAAGATTGGCTTTCTTTCCGAGAGGGTAATTGCTTGCCATTGTGTTTGGCTTTCTGATAGAGATGTTGATATTTTAAAAGAGCATAATATAAAATGTGTATTTAATCCCATATCCAATATGAAACTTTCTGTTGGGGAGGTTTTTCCTTATACCAAGCTAAAAAATGCAGGAATCCTTTGTCTGCTTGGAACAGATGGTGCCTCATCAAACAATAGCCTGAATATGTTTGAGGCAATGAAGATGGGTTCCCTCCTTTTAAAATTCTCATCAAATGACCCGACAGCCATTAAAGCAGAGGAGGCATTTAATATGGCAACCATAAATCCAGCAGAAGCATTTAATATAAATATAGGAAGGATTGAAGAGGGAAGGCTTGCTGATATTGTCCTAATTGACCTTGAAAGAGAAGAATTTACCCCTGGATATAACCCCATATCAGACCTTGTTTATTCTGCAAATCCATCCTGTGTGGATACGGTTATCTGTGATGGAAGAATTTTAATGGAGGACAAAAAAATAGAGGTCGAGAAAGAAATCATAGAAAAAGCAAGGGAGGTTGCATTTGATTTAATAGGAAGATGACAAAAGAAGAAATAAAGAGAATTATCATGGAACATAAAGAAATTCTTGAGAAATACAGAGTAAAATCCATTGCACTATTTGGCTCTTATGCAAAAAATGAACAAAGGGAGGATAGTGATATAGACCTTCTTGTTGAGTTTGAAAAAGACACTTATGATAATTTTATCCACTTAATCTTCTCTTTGGAGGAGCTTTTTAATAAAAAGGTGCAGGTTTTAACTGAAGGGGATTTAAGCCCTCACATTAGACCATATGTATTAAGAGGGGTAGAGAGGATTGAAGGATAATATTGTTTTCATTAGACATATTCTGGATGAAGTAAATTTTATATTAAAGAAAAGCACCAAGAAATTACCTGGAGGGAATTAACAGGTTTAAGGGATAAGCTTATTCATCATTATTTTGGGATAAATTTAGACAGAGTTTGGGATATTATAAAAAATCTCATTCCAAAACTAAAAGAAGGAATTGAGATTATTCTTCAAGAAGATAAATGAAAGTATTAGTTACCGGCGGCGCAGGTTTTATTGGCTCTCATTTAGCAGAGCGTCTTGTTGAACTGGGAAACGAGGTTGTTGTTATAGATAACCTTTCTGTCTCTGATTGTAATATCCCAATCTTGAAAAATCTGGGTGTTTCTATAAATATTTGTGATATTTCAAAATTTGAAGAGATAGAAAGCCTTTTTAAAGGGGTAGATATTGTCTTTCACTTAGCGGCAATGAACAGGGCACAGAGGAGCATTGAAAACCCCCTTCTGGCAAATGAATATAACATCACAGGGACATTGAATGTATTAGAGGCGGCAAAAAGGGCAGGTGTTTCAAGGTTTGTAAATATCTCAAGTTCATCTGTATATACAGGCGTAAGGGATAGATTGCTTTCTGAGGATATGCCCCTTTCGCCTCCCCATCCCTATGGCGTGGGAAAGCTTGCCGGCGAGCATTATGCAAGGATATATTACGAATTATATCACCTTCCTTTTGTTACCTTGAGGTATTTTTCGGTCTATGGACCCCGTCAGCTCGGCGATATTGATAAAGCAGGTGTTATTGCAAAATTTATACACTCTGCATTTTCCAATAAACCCCTTACCATCTATGGAAACGGTGAACAAAAAAGAAATTTTACCTATGTCTCTGATGTCGTAGATCTTACAATTAAGGCATCAGAAACAAAAGATGCAACAGGAAATGTTTTTAACCTTGCAAACCCACAGGAAGTTTCTGTTAATTATCTTGCTGGGTTGATAAAGAAAATTTTAGGAAAGGATTTAAAAATAGAATACCTTCCTCCAATTTTAGGTGATTGTGAAAGAAATCCAGCAGATATATCAAGGCTTAAAGAAATCCTTGGCTTTTCCCCAAAAATAGACTTTGAAGAGGGAATAAGAAGAACAATAGATTGGTATGTTGAAAAACTTAAAATTTAGTTTTTAAGATGTATGTAATTATCATTGGCTGTGGAAGGGTAGGAAGCGAGCTTGCCTTGCTCCTTTCAAAGGAGGGCCATAATGTGGTTGTTATGGACAAAAATCCAGGGGCATTCTCAAAGCTGGGAGGAGGATTTAATGGGATAACCGTAGAAGGATCTGGGTTTAATCTGGATGACCTAAAAGAAGCTGGGATTGAAAGGGCTGATGCTATTGCTTGTGTCTCTGATCGGGATAATGCTAATATTATTGCTGCCCAGGTTGCAAAGAAGCTCTTTGGGATAAAGAAGGTTATAGCAAGGATTTATGACCCAAAGAGGCAGGAGACATATGAGGAGCTTGGCCTTGATGTTATTGGAGGAACAACCCTCATTGCCAAGCTTATTAAGGACAAGCTTACACACCCCCATTTTATTCATCATTCATTCTTAAGAGATGATGCAATGTTTATAGAGATAGAGGCAACCGAGGAGTTTGCCAAAGAGAAAATAGAGAAAATAGAGAAAAAGGAAAAAATAGAGGTTGTTGCTGTAATGAAGGGGAAAGAGATGATTAAACTTGATAAAGAAGAAAGACCACAAATTGGGGATGTTATTATTGGAATAAAGGTGGAGGAATAGGGATTTAGAATTTAGGGATTTAGAATTTAGGAATTTATTGTTTTTAAATCTTAAATTAAATAAATGTATATCATCATCA
>JBFMED010000036.1:0-3336 GCA_040753475.1 bacterium | reverse complement strand
TTCCTTCAGGAAATGGGCCGTATATAAGATGAGCTTTTCTGCTGGCTCCTCCAGGGATGTCTAAAGTAAAATCCATAAGATGGGTCGCTCCTTCATATAATGATACCACCACACCACTTGTATCCCTCTCTCCTTGATTGTAGACTGTAGCCGTAATAGTAGCTATGCTGTTCTCCTCAGGATACTTAGGAGCGAAGGAGATATGAGGAAGCAGATCAGGCAGGGTGGATACGGTCAGATTTTTCTCCGCAATATTGTTTGTTTCGTTTCTTTCATCAATAAGATTATTTGGGTCTACCATAAGCACTATTTTGTGTGTTCCTGCTGTAAATGTCCCTGTAATACTTATAGTTGCACTTCCTCCTGGCTCTATTTCACCAATAATTCCCCAATCACTTACTTCAATATTCTCTGCCTTGCTTCCTCCAATGTTTTCAATAATGGCAGTAATTGTGGTTGTTTCTCCCTTTGAAAGATAAGCAAAAGTTCAATAAGGGAAGATGTATCTGTGCCAAATTCAGCCAATGTCTTTATCTTTCTGGCAAGAAGGCAAGGGGAAAATATAGCCTGTGTTCCCAGCCATTCAATACCTTTGTGATAGGCTATATCGGTTTCACCAAGATAATAGAAGGTATCCAATACAGCCATAGTATCAATTACACAAGCGCCAAATTTTTCTTCATCTCCCCAAGAGCCAGAAGCATTTTGTGTCCCCTTTAGCCACCCTACACCCTTAGTAATAGCTTCCTCTTGAGCCATTTCCTGGATTGAACACATCAATCCACCCAACAATATCAGCCATTTAATCTTGTTCATTTTTCGCCTCCTTTTTTACCATTCATAATAATAAACCCCCTTGCTATCCTTATGAGAGCAATTGATTCTAATATCCCCAGAATCAGGGCTATAAATCCAGCCTCCTTCATCGGTGATTTGGTCGGGTTTTATTTTTTCATTTGGCTTTATAGAAATAACATAGAGCGTGTTGGTAGCAGGATGATTAAGTTTTCTTGGAAGGAAAACATAAAGCTTCATTTTCTCATCCAATTTTGATGGATAATTTCCATTTTCTTTGTAATAAACACAAATAGCTTCTCTTATGTTTTTCAGGTTTTTCTTTGTTTCTTTTTCTCTAAACATGTCAATAATTGAAACTGTTGGCTTTAGAAAAGGTATATTGGCTCCCAAAGGAGAAAGAAGAAATATTGTCATAAGAACAATAGAAGCAATTTTATGAAGGGTTGTTCTTTCTAAAAGATGGATAAGTCCTAACGTTGCTCCAGCCAGTGGACTCAGAAAAGCGATTAAACTCATTTGTTCCCTCTGTGCTAATATCCCTCCACAAAGCCCCATCCAAATATATCCTATAATGCCTCCCAGAAGTGAATAAAAGATGGAAGAAAATGGTATAGAAGGTCTTTTCAATATATAATAAAATATCTTAAATATAATCCAGATAAATATTGCTGGTAAAATGATCCAAAAGAGAGTTGTTATTAAAGACAACAATACTATCCCGACAAATCCTATCATTGATAATAACTCCATTATTTTATCTCCTTTATTGAGGACCTAAATAAAAAGGTGCTCGTAAAGATGTATTTCCATTCCCAAGAAGATTTATATAAAAGTCTTTTGAAGATGGAAATTCTAGCCATGATGGAAAAGGTATTAAAACTTCTCTAACAAAATCTTCTCCAAATTCTTTAGCTGTTATCACAGAAATTCCAGTAATTCCTCCTGCAACAGCTATTACCCAAAAAGCTCTATTGAAATTGAGGGCTTGGCGCCCTGGAACAATATAATCATAACCTAAAGCGCATTTAAACTTAAATGCTTTAGCAGCTGGAAGACCTTCACAAGCATCAATATATACAAAAGTATAATCAGTAGATACTCCACTAATTTGACCAGAAGTTACGGCTCCAAGTGGGTTGCCATCTATAAACACATCCAACAAATCATTATCAAGGATTAGATCGCCACCGCTTCCATGTCCCACAAAATATAGAACTTCATAATTTGGTCTTGATATCTCAGTCAAAAAACTTTTGTAAGTGAATATCTTTTTAAGGACGGGACACCACCCTAAAAGATAAGTAGCCCCTGTTACCAACCACCCTGAATACCAAAACCAAATAAATTGCATTTGATCCCGAAAATCTTTTGTTCCTGAAACAGATTCTCCTTCAATTATTAAAGCTTTATTTTCAGCAAATTTTTCAAAATGATCTACATAAAAACCTATAGTTACCAATGTCTCTGCCCCCGCCGCCCCTCCTGAGACAAGACAGGCCCCTGCTCCAGTTATTGGATCTTGGATGATATACCCTGTTCCCTGCCAGCCAAAGCAGGTAATCTCTCTTTCTGGGATAATTACCTCACATCCTGCATTGACTGCATCCTGGATAGCCCCCTTAACATCTGCATCTTGCTGAAGGATGGGAAGGATGGAGCTTATGTTTGTCTTGTCTATTTTATAAATGGGAATCCCTTGTTGGTTTGAGATTTGAATTGCTTTTATTGCAGATACACCGGTTAGTGTTCCCATTGGAATGTCTAAGGTTAGATGCTCATTTACCGAGCCATTGTATAGGGTTAAGGTTATGAATTTCTTTATCTTTGAATTATCTCCATCTATGGGATTAACAATTGAGGTATCCCTTCCCACATCTACACTTATTCCCATTAGATTTAGCTTTCTTGGCATACCCCAAAGCCAATCCCTTTCTGTGGCAATCTCTGAGGTTATCTCTGCGCTTCTTTGGGTGATTACATTATATGTTCCCTCTTTTGGTAATTCATATTGCTTAAATGAAGAATCAATTGGAATCCACATCTTGTTTCCCTTATTCCAATCCTTTGCCCCGGAATAGGGAAGATAGGCAATATATACCTCCGACCAACAATGCTCTAGCCTTATGGCCACAATCTTTCCACCTGAGGTAATCGCTTTGGATGGGATACCACCTGAGGCAAATATCTGGGCTGCGGTGTATGGGTCTTTTACCCCCACCCAGTTCATTGCTTTTTCTATGGGGATTTCTACTGTTCCATAGACATACCTGGCGGGAATATTGGCAGCTCGGTATAAGGCAATAAGAAGGCTTGCTAAATCAAAGTCATTGCCTGCCTTTTCCCAGAGGGTCTGTTGTGAGCCTTTTAAAGAGCCATAGTATGGCTCATAGTCAAGGTTGTTTCTGACATACTCATAGATTAAAACTGGGTTTTTCTTTAATGTTTCGTTGGCAAGCTTTTTTATCTCATCGCTTATCTGAACATCTATTGTTTCTTTGAGGTAATCTTCTGTGCTTACAGCTGATAGCTTACGGCTTA
>JBFMED010000035.1:9857-12640 GCA_040753475.1 bacterium | reverse complement strand
CTCTCTCCCTTAAGTAGATGAATAAAAATGAGGAGAAGGCTAGAGAAAAAAGCATTACAAGAATGGTAAGCATAACCCCGATTGGGGTTAGCAAAAACATAGAACAAAGACTAACAAATGTGGCAATAAAAAAGAGACTGGTTCTATTGCCTGCCTTATGAATATAGCCCCTGCCAATTACTCCCTCAATGATACTTTGGATAGCATTAGCGTGTATTTCTACACCCGAAATACGACCGAATGGCGTGGAGAACATATCTTTTCCTTCAAGTGATGTAGCTCCCATTAAAACTATTTTATCTTTAAAAAATCCTCTTTCAAATCCTTTCTTTAAAACATTATTGAGGGGAATAATGGGAAAACTTCTAGCACCACCGACAAAATTTATCAGGATTGTGCCATTATTCCTTACTGCTTTATATAAATCTTCTTCTCCCATTGAAAGATAATTACAAATTATTAGTGTAACAAAAGATGGGCATTTTTGCAAAGAAATAAATTCTCTATAAACAATACCATCCTCAATGACCATATTGGCAAATCCATTTCCTTTGGCTGACCTTCTCAGTGATTCTATAGGATAGACTATGTTTTTCCGATCATCAAGGCAAGAAGCAAGGATAACATTACCTGCTTTCTTCAATGCTTCTTCTAAGGCTATATCATCTTCAGGATACTCACTTGGCTTGCTTAAGATAGCATCCACTCCAATCACAATTGCACCCTCATTGGCGATTGTTTTAATTGCCGAGGATAATATCCCTCTGCGGATAAAGGGGTCATCAATACCGACAATGACAATGGCTGGGTTCGGTTTTATCTTACCCCTTAAAGGAAAATAAAGCTCATTATAGAGCAAAAGCTCTAACCTCTCAAAGAATTTGCATTTATATTATAACAATCTCCTCATAGAGCATAACACCATAAAGCTCCCAAACCCTTCTTTTTATAAATCTTATCAATTGGAGAATATCTTCTGCCTTCGCATTGCCTCTATTTTCAATAAAGTTTGCATGCTTTAGGGAAACAATTGCATCTCCCATAGACTTTCCCTTTAAGCCTGCCTTCTCAATAAGCTCACCGGCAAATTTTCCCTCTGGATTCTTGAATATACAGCCTGCGGTTTGCTTTGAGATAGGTTGTGTCTCCCTTCTTTTTCCTAAAACAGAAGCTATTTTTTCATCAATCCTCCACCTCGCATCTTCTTTTAGAGAAAACAAGGCTTCAAGGATTATTGTGTCTTTTAAGCTGCTTCCCCGATAGAAAAAGTTTATATCTCTTACTGTCCTTTCGTTTCCATCCCTGTCCATAACAGCAACGGACTTGGCATAATCTCCAATTTGTGTTCCAAAGGCACCTGCATTTCCAAAGATAGCACCACCCACTGAACCAGGAATTCCAGCAAGGTTTTCTAATCCAGAAAGAGAAAAACCCTGACAATAGCTTATAAGGGAGGGAAGAGAAGCTCCGCTCCCAGCTTTAACTTCTATGCCTTGTCTCTCTATATTTTTAAAATCACCATCCAATTTTATTACCATTCCCCGAACACCCTCATCCTTTATTAATGTATTTGTTCCACCACCGAGGATAAAAACTGGAATGTCTTTCTCTTTTGCAAATTGCAAAACCTTTTTTAATTCTTCTTTATTTGATGGGGTTGCAAACCACCTTGCCCTTCCTCCAACCTTTAGGGAGGTGTATTCCCTCATTGGAATGTTTTCTTTGATTAAGCTATCCATTACTTATCTTTTCCAAACAATATGGGTGTTTATGTTATGTTTCTCATAGGTTTCTAAAATAATTGTTTTTCTTTTTTTCTTCATAAAAATAAAAGATTTTGATTAATCTTTGCCTCTTGGTGTAGTCGTTTTATCGCCAAATCGCAATATTTTTTATCTATATCAACACCTATCCCCTTTCTTTTGTTAAGATAAGCAGCAATTAAGGTTGTGCCACTTCCTAAAAATGGATCAAGAATTGTATCTTGGACAAAACTGAATAATTTGATACATCGACGCGGTAATTCTATTGGAAATGGAGTTGGGTGTCCAACCCGTTTTTTGCTTTCACCCACAAAATTCCAAACGCCACTTGTTAATTCCATAAATTCCTTGCGTGTAATATCTGATTCACCACCATTTGCTTTCCTCCAGTTTTTTTTATACAAAACCACAATTACCTCAACCGGAGCAATAACATAGGGAGCACGGGCTGATAGCCACGATCCCCAAGCAGTTCTCCGAGAGATATTACCTTCATTCCAAATTATTGTGGAATGATATTTAAATCCTATCTTTTTGGCAATATTTGTAATATCAGCATAAACACTCTGTTGTCCCCCTTTATTCTTGTCTAAAGGAATGTTTAAACAAAATCTTCCGTCGTCTTTTAAAAGTTTATACGCTTTCTCTAACCATTTTTCAGTAAACTCTAAGTATTTATCATAGCTAATTTCATCATCATAAGAATTGTAGTGAATATCTACATTATAAGGCGGTGAAGTGACAATTAAGTCAATAGAGTTATTGAAAATTTTATCCGTGGTCAAAAAGTCCTCATTGATTATTTCTAACGATTTAGTTTTAAAATAGATACCCTTTTGTTTATCTTCCATCCTAGTTTTCAGAGTTAACGGGGTGGACGGGATTTGAACCCGCGATCTTCAGATTGACAGCCTGATGTGTTAACCTGGCTACACCACCACCCCTCATAAATTTAGGATTTAAGATTTAGAATTTTAATTTCTAAATCCTAAATTCTTACTATGGGCGAAGCAGGATTTG
>JBFMED010000035.1:0-9757 GCA_040753475.1 bacterium | reverse complement strand
TGGGCGAAGCAGGATTTGAACCTGCGACTTCCTGCGTGTAAGGCAGGCGCTCTCCCGCTGAGCTATTCGCCCCTTACCACGGCAATCTTTCCTGTCCTTATAACCTCAATTATCCCATAAGGATTAAGCAGCTCAATAAAGGCACTAATCTTTCCCTCATCGCCTGTGGTCTCAATGGTTAAACTCTTTGTTCCCACATCAACAATCTTTGCCCTGAAAATATCAATTATCTCCATAATCTCGGTTCTCTTTTCTCCCTTTACCTTAATAAGGACAAGCTCCCTTTCTACATGCTCTTTATGGGTAAGGTCAGAAACCTTTAAGGTATTAATAAGCTTATTTAATTGCTTCTCAATTTGCTCAATTATCTTATCCTCTCCATGGGTTACAATCGTCATCCTTGAGAGAGTTGGGTCCTCTGTCGGTGCTACACACAAGGAATCAATATTATAACCCCTTCCAGAGAATAGCCCTGCAATCCTTGCCAATACCCCAAACTTATTTTCAACCAAAACAGAAATTATGTGTCTCATTGGAATTATTTAGCTTTTAGTCATTAGCTATTAGCCTAATTAGTATAAGTTAAAAGGCAATGAATTTGCAACAACCATTTAAAACAAAAAATTCTTTACAAAAGACCTTTTTTAAGCTATACTTTCTTAAAAAATGAGTAAAGTATGTGATCTTTGCGGAAAAAAGCCTTTGGTGGGAAATTCTGTTTCCCATTCAAATAGAAAGACAAAGAAAAGACAGATGCCAAATCTTCATCCTACAAGAAGGGTAATCCAGGGAACAAGCCTTAAGCTTAAGGTTTGCACAAAATGCCACAGGCGATGGCTTACAGGATAGGGGTAATTCCTGGTGATGGCATAGGCCCTGAGGTCTGTAAAGAGGCATTGAAAGTTTTGGGGGCGGTTGCATCTTCTTGCAAGATTAAGTATGAGATTATTGAATACCCCTTTGGTGGCGAATATTACCTTTCAAAAAAAGAGGTTCTTCCCGAAGGAATTATTGAGGAATTAAAAGGGCTTTCTGCAATATTTCTTGGTGCGATTGGACATCCGGATGTCCCTCCTGGAATATTAGAAAAGGGGCTTCTGCTTAAAATAAGATTTGGGCTTGACCAATACATAAATTTAAGGCCAGTAAAGCTGTATCAAGGGGTAAATACACCTCTTAAGGACAAGGAGCCAAAGGATATAGACCTTGTTGTTGTCCGTGAAAATACAGAGTGTGTTTATGCTGGAATTGGTGGTGTTTTAAGGGATGAGGTTGCCATTGAAAATATGGTCTACACAAGAAAAGGGATTGAAAGGTGTGTTAGATATGCCTATAATCTTTCCAGAATTAGGAGAAAAAAGCTTACATTGGTTGATAAATCAAATGTTCTTGTCTTTGGACATGGATTATGGAAAAAAATCTTTAAAGAAATAGGTGATGAATTCTCCGATGTAGAGCAAGACCATGCATATATAGATGCTATGTGTATGTGGATGATCAAGAATCCAGAATGGTTTGATACGGTTGTAACCTGCAATCTATTTGGGGATATAATCACGGATTTGGGTGCTATAATTCAAGGTGGAATGGGTGTTGCCGCGGGTGGAAATATAAACCCAGGTGGTGTTTCTATGTTTGAGCCAATACATGGTTCTGCCCCAAAATATGCGAACAGAAGCATTGCAAACCCTATTGCGGCTATTCTGGCTATGGGAATGCTTCTTGAAAATTTAAATGAAATTGAGGCAGCTAAAAGGATTGAAAATGCTGTTGCTCTTGTTTTGGCATCGGGAAAAATAAAGGATATGTCTGCAGGTAAGATGGGTCTTTCCACATCAGAAATAGGAGACCTTATATCAAAGGCAATATGAAAATTTTATTCTATTCTGGTGCTCTGGTGCTAGTAGGCTGCTCTTGTGTCCTTTACGCAGAGGAGGGAACAACCACAATTCCTCCATCAGAGCTAATAATTACAGGTTCTGATAAATCCTTTCTTGAATGGAAGGAGGAACCAGCCGAGGTAGAGCTTTTATTTCCTTTAATGGAAGTTCCAAAGCCAAAAACAATAGAAAAAGAAAAGGAGAAGATAAGGCTTGATATAAAAAAGGAGGAGGGGTTTAAAATAAAAGAGACATCTCCTCAATTCTTGAAAGAGGAAAGCCTTCCACGGATAAAAATATCTATTGGAAATTACAATTTCCTTTCAAGCTCTATCCTCTTTGCAAAGGAGAAGGAAAAATTTGCAGGTTCTCTTGAAGTAGAAAGGGAAAGAAGGGGAGGGTTTTCCTGGCAAAACAAAAATGATTTTCATTCGCAAAATAAGGATGGAATAGATCTTCTTTTAGGCATGGCCTTTAATGAAGCAAGAATTACTGTTCCATTTTCCTTTCTTAATGAGGAGGTTTTTCTTCCATATGAGAATAGACAGGAGAAAAGGGAAAGGTTAAATTTTGAGTTAGGATATGAAACTTCTTTTTACAACAACCTTGTATTTTCTGGAAATATTTGGGATGAGAAAAAGGACAATATAAAAAATAGGGGTCTGGGAACAAAACTTTCATTTGACTTTGCCAAAAAGACGAGGCTGAATATAAAAGCAGAAAATGAAGGAGACTTTGTAGAAAGGAGGTTTGTTAAAGTATTTCTTTCATTTTATCCAACAAAGAAGGCATTTAAAAAGAGGGATGTTTTAATCAAATCTGATGCTGCTGGATTTTCTATTTTCAAGAATAAAAAGGTAATATTTCAACCAGAACTTGATATTTCTCTTAAATCAAAGATAAAAGGTATTATCCTTAATGTTTCACTTAAAAATTCCCTAAATAGTCCAAGCTTTTCCAAGCTTTATTTTCAATCTCCATATTCTACAATATCAGCAAGCCTTGAGCCAGAAAGGGTGTTTAGAGTTGAAGGAGGTATAGAGCTAAAAAGAAAAAGCCTTTGTTTTAAAAATTCCCTATTCCTTGAAAATAAAAATGGGGCTATAGAATGGCATAAGAAAGCAGATGGCCTTTATGAACCAAGGAATTTTGCTTCTTTGTTTAGTTGTGGAATTAAAGGAAATATTAGCTACCCATTGACAAAGAAGATAGAGGGAGAATTTTTGGCTATTTTAATGGGTTTATCAAAGGATATAAACTATACACCTCAATTTGAGGGAGACCTTATTTTAAGATACAAAAACAAAGGCTTTTTGATAAGCCCTTATATTTCCTTTAAAGGCTCGCAAAAGACAGATAATGGAAATATAGGTTCTTGCCTTGTTTTCAATATAAAAGGAGAGAAGAAAATATCCGATGAATTTGGGGCATTCTTTAATGTAGAAAACCTTTTTAACAGCCAATACAAAGAAAGAGGGGATTATCCAGGGAAAAAACTACTTGTATCTATTGGTATAAAAATAAAGCTTTAAGGAAGAGGATTTATAAGTTCTAAAGTTCCGAAGTTTTTAAGTTTAGAAGTTCTGAATTTATTTACAAACCCAACAATGGGGGTCTTCTTCTAAATAATCACCGCTTATTGCTAAAGCCATTGCCCGACAACCATAGCAATCAGGAATCTTGCATTTTTTCTCATTGCATCTACCCTTAAGATTTCTTTTGTCTACAATCTTTTTCAATACCTCTGAGCTTTCCCAAATTTCAGCTAATGGCTTTTCTAAGAGATTACCAATCGCTAGATTAAACCTTCGGCAGGGTAGGGTGGTAGCATCAGGAAGGATTGTCAAACCATCTCTTCCGGCAATGCATTCTGCCCCATAAATTTTAGCTTTGCGGTCAAATCTTATCTGAATTGCCCGATATTTGACCATTTCTTCGGCTAGATATACCTCCCTGACCTGCTTAAAGATGTGCTGATAAAGGCTATCTATTTCCCCTCCTGAAACTACCTCAGAAGC
Organism: bacterium; assembly: GCA_040753475.1. GTDB lineage: Bacteria > UBA9089 > UBA9088 > UBA9088 > UBA9088 > JBFLYE01. Next base: position 5,859 of record JBFMED010000035.1, on the reverse strand, counting down.
TATTTTCTTTCCTCTACCTAAAGGAAAAAATCGCTCAATGATATATCCGTTAACCTTAAGTTTTAAAGCAAAATCAAATAATTCCATAGCCTCTTGTAAATTACGCTTAAGGAGGGTGTACATAATCACCACCGAAAAGCCATGGGACTTTAATTCGCTAATCCCTTCTATTGCCTTTTTGAATGAGCCTTTGCCTCGTATAGCATCATTGGTTTCTTCTGTAATTCCATCTAAGGAAATATAAAACTCTTTTAATCCACTTTGCTTAATCTCTCTGATACATTTGCTTATTAAAGTCCCATTGCTAATGAGACTAAGGCTCACATTAAAGGATTTAAGATAATCTATAATATCCCATAATTCGCCTTTAAGCAAGGGTTCTCCGCCGGTTAAGGCAATTTTAAGTTTTTTATTCCAAAGCTTTGCAGTAGAGATTAAATTACGAGAGACAAGCTTTAATTTTGAAAAGGGCAATTCATTTTGGGCAGTAAATTGTTCTTGATAGCAATGGAGACAGCGGAGATTACACCTATTGGTAATATGCCACTGGATATGAAAATCCATTATCTCTGGCAATTAGGGCAGAAATAGGTTCCCCTGCTTTGTAGGGTAATTCGTTTAATCGGTGTTTGGCAAAGAGGGCAGGGGTTTCCTTCTTTCCCGTAGACCTTGTGATATTTTGCATATTCTCCGGGCTTTCCCGATAGCTGCAAATATTGGTCTACCGATGAGCCCTTATATTCTATTGCCTCCTTTAATACTTCAAGTATTTCTTTAAATAATGCCTCTTTCTCCTTTTCCGAAAGGGTTTGGGCAATTCTTTCGGGATGTATCTTTGCCCGAAAGAGGGCTTCTGCCGCATAAAGATTTCCTATGCCTGAGATAAATGCCTGATCCATTAGCAAAGGCTTAATCTTGATTCTTTTTTTAGAAAGCATTTCTTTAAATTGCTCTAAGCTTAAATCAAAGGGTTCTTTTCCCAATTCCTCAATAAACTTAAATTTACGCCAATCATCTATCATCCTTATTTCACCCAAAAGCCTTCGGTCATTAAAATCCAATATCTTACCATCGCCCAATTTAAAGCTCACCCTTGCTTCTTTAGCATCTCCTGGATAGATAAGCTGGCCGGTTAATTTTAGATGAATAGTTAAAAATTTACTTGAAGATAATTCTAAGATTAAAAGCTTGCCCTTTCTTAAAACACTTTTTATCGTGGTATTCTTTAGGTTTTTTACAAATTCTTCCTTTTGAAGCTCCTTGATAACCTTGGGGTTATTGACTATAACTTCTACTATTTCTTTACCTAAAATTGTTTTCTCTAGCTCCCTTTTTATGGTCTCTACCTCTGGCAATTCAGGCATTGTAATATTATACTAAACTTTGGGTTTCTTTGCAAATTTCTCTTGAAAAACTTTTGAGTTTTAAATCTTTTTAGGATAAGGGGGATACCCCATGTCTCTTTCCATTTCCATTAAACATATACAATTTCTTGACGAGCAAACACAAATAGCTGGATGTAAAGTTGACCTTCATTTAGGCAATAAATTTCATGGGGTATAGTGCACTTGAAGTCTATGACCCCTTGTCCGTAACCCATAAAGATTATATTCGAACTCTCATGCTCATGCCTGGTGAAGCATATATTCTTCATCCCGGAGCATTAGTATTAGCACCAGCTTTTGAAAACATTTCTCTGCCCCCAATATTGCTGAATGATCTAAACGAAGATTTGATATACATTCAAAACAGTAAATTTCTGATTTTTGCTCTTCAGAAATTCCTACTTTCCGAAGCCCCATGGTTAACCACTCACTATTTTCCAAATACTCAAAGTCTACCCGCTGGTTGAGCTTATCAAGATAATAGGGAATCTAACATAACACATCTATTGGTAAGTTCACTCAAGTCTTTTTCTGCTCTTTTAAGGTAAGTGTATCCTTCCTCCTGCATTTTTTTATCAGGCTTCTTGAGAAGATATATCCCCTCTAATACTTCAAGAATCATGTCCCTTAAGTCTAAATTCATCTTATCAGCCATCATTTTTGAAATAGACATTTCAATTTTCCTCGCAATTTATTTTTGAAGTTTGGAAGTTCGAATTTATTTAATTTGTCTGCTTTTCAATAATACCAATTGAAGAAAGAGTATCTGGGTGGCACTTGTTTTGTAGGCAAAGCGTGTTTTGGCATCCTTGCCTTCTTTACCGCCAAAGGGTGGATTGGTAAGCACAATATCAAAGAGAGGGGGTGCATTTGAGAATAGTCCACCATAAACCTCAAGCCCTGTGAGTGTATTCCCGTGCCAGATATGTGGCTCGTCTATCCCTTGCAGCACAAGGTTTGCCAGAGCAATGGGATAGACAAGGTTTTCTTTCTCTCTGCCATAAAAGGTTCTGGATTTGAGTATTTCTATATCCTCGCCTGTCTTTATCTTCTGCTTCATAAGTTGATAAGCCTGAGCCAAAAATCCACCTGTTCCGCAACAGGGGTCATAAACCGTTTCGCCAATTTCAGGGTTGATAATTTTTACCATTACCCGAATTACCTCTCTTGGCGTGAAGAATTGACCACCATCATTATTCTTTTCTCCCATCTTCAGAAGCAAACCTTCATAGACTTGTGACAGGGTGAAAATGTGGGTCTCATCAACTAAAAGCCTTTCTTAAAATTGCCTGGGGTAAGGCATCTAATGCAGATTGCTGATTTCGGATTGCGGATTGTAGATTTTCAATATGTCTCATTTTTTCTTTGAGATATGAAGCGATGCGGTGCTGCTCAGGGACAGAGGGAAAAGGAATAGAAACCCCATCAACGAATCTTTGATTTATCCCACCTTGGGCAGAACCATGGAATTCTTGCTGTATTTGACTTTGCCCCGCCGGTGAATAAAGAAACCAAAAAAGAAATTCTTGATTTAAAAACGTCTTTCCTCTCATCCTAAACACATGCTCATTTATTGTTGCATTGGCATAAGGAAAATTATCGCCAACAAAAGAAACATTTTCTTCAAAGTATGTATAGCCTTTTGAAACCTTTTGATATGGAACAATCTCTGGTTTCGCAATAGTTCCTGTTTCCTCATCAACCGCTGCCATTGGAATAAATGTAGTTGGGATATCAGGGGAACGGATAAAATTCTTAGGTCGAGGAGGATTTATCTCACACACCTCTCCCAGTCTTACCCATCGCCAGCCTTTACTATTCATTTTATCAATCCTTCCTTTGCAAAGCTGTAATAATCTTCTTCATTCTTCCCAATAATGATATGGTCTAAAACCTTTATTCCCACGAGTTGGCAGGCTTGAATGATACGATTGGTTATCTCCATATCTTCGCTTGAAGGCTCTGCTTCCCCAGATGGATGGTTGTGGACCAGGATGATAGAAGAGCCAGAGTTCAAGGTAGCCTCTTTGACAATCTCTTTTGGGTCAACAACAGTCGCAGATAGACTGCCCTTGCTTATTTCCACATTATGAATAGGCTTATTCTTAATATCCAAGATAATGGCATAAAAAAACTCTTTTTGGGCATCTCTAAGATATGGGCCATAATACTCAGCCACATACCCTAAGACATCTTCTGCCTTTTTAATCTTTTTCCTTTTCTCTGCATCTTCTTTAAAAAGCCTTTTCCCGAGTTCTAATGCTGATTTAATTTGTGCTGCCTTAGTCATTTTGCCTTCCTTTTTTATGAGAATATAAGTTCCCGCAGGATTGATATGAACCTCAAAGCCTTCCACACGGATTATTGGTTCTTTTATTCCAGGTCCATTTCCTCCTGTAGGTGAGGGGCGGCTGACAAATCCTTTACCCAAAAGCCGTGTAGCATTCGTGTAGTCATAAACCCGAAACATTAACTTATTAGTAGGTAGGTGAATTCTTGAACCTCTGCCCATCATCTGTTGAAAGGCGATAGGTGAACGGACATATTTGAAGAAGACGACATTGCGAAGTATCGGCACATCAACGCCAGTGGTTATTAAATCAACGGTAGTGGCGACAAAGTGGCTCCGCTCTGAACCGCGTAAATCAGAAATATATTGGCTTCCTGAAGCAGCGGCAGTGCATTTGAAGGCATAAGGAGAGAGCCGTTTCTTTCCATTTCTTATGCACCAATCGGCGTAGAGATTATTCATTTCAGTGGCAACTGCATCAGCGTGGGTATCACGGGTGCAAAAGATAACCGTTTTCTGATGAGGTCCACCAGTCTGAAGAAGCATCTCAAACAGGTCACTACACATAGCTTTGACGCGGTCAGGAAGCTGAATAATATCTTCAAAAGCTGGTTATACCTGTTAAGTCCAGGTTTACCTCTCGCCTGATGATTTCGCAGGCAGGAAGATAGCCATCTTCAATACCCTGTGCCATATCGTATTCATAAACAGGCTCACCAAAGTAGTGAAGGTTATTAGCGGTAATCTCTTCATCCTCTTCTCTTTCTTCTTTGCTTCCGCCTTCCCAGGAGCGAGGGGTTGCAGTAAGACCTATCTGGACCACATCAGGGTTTCTTTTTAGCACTATACTCCATTTGCCCCAGGCACTCCTGTGGCACTCATCAATGATGATATGGCTGAAGTAGTTTTGCGGATAGTTTTCAAGGAAGAATCTTGCATCCTCAATAAAGGTTTTTCCTGAACCTGTAGCCAAAAAGAGAAGCACACGCTTATTGCCTCTGGCTATTTTCTCCAATGCAGAACGAATAGCCGCATCTTGATAATAGCGTCTACTTGCCTCTCCACCGGGATATGAAACCAGGAGCGGTTTGGCATTTTCACTTTCCAATGAAAATCCCATCCCTTCTTCATAACGCTCACGAAGCGTGGCAGGTGTTGGGAATTCAGTAAGGGGATAAGGACCTAATGTTTTACCTGTAAATTGATTATATTCCACGAAGAGGTATCCATTGGTGGAGTAGACAAAGGGCACATTGTTCAGACGGGCATATCTTTTCGCCTGAGATATTTGTCTATACCTTTCAAGAGCTTGGAAAAATAGGCATAGGCAAGGAGAGAGGCAAATTTGAGTTGGAACAAGTGGCTTGTGATGGACAGATAATCTATGATTCTAAAGATAAAACCCTTAAGCCAATTGCCCCTTCAACCTTATCCATAGCCTTTGATGATAAAAGCCCTGCCTACCTTGAAACCTTAACCCTAAATTTCCTCACGCCAACCCGTATTCTTCATAATGGGCATCTTACCCTTAAGCTTGATTTCCATTCAAAGATTGAGGATAATTCTCCTATAACCCTTTCTATTACCTGCTCAAAGATAAAATTCCCATTCTTCCAGCACTGGGAGTTGTTAGATAAACCAAAGGCAAAGCCTATAAATGTCTACCTAATCAACACAAGTCCACCATTAGAGGTAGATTTTGCTCAATTGGATAAATTGATGGGTTCAGAGAATATTGAAGGTATAAATACCCTTCTTCACAGGTTGGTTAAGATTGAAGAGAGAACAAAAAGTAGGATGACATTTGAGATGGTTATATTAGAAGATAGACATAGGCTTAAGGATTTATATAAATACTTTGTTACAGGAGAGCTTTCCTCAAAGGATATCCTTGCCTATCAAAAGATAGTGGGTGATAGAGATGAATAATAGATTCTATGAATATGCTTTTAGTTCAGAAATGCTCTGTATCGGCGAGAGGATGAAGAAAGGAACATTCCGTCCCTGTGTTAAAACAATTCCTTTCTCTACCATTGTTGGGGCATTAAAGGATGCCTATTAAAAATAAGGAGATATTTGCGGTTGGGTATCTATTGGATTGTAAAATTGACCAAATGATTACAGCCCCTCAATATGTGGATACAGGGGTGTCAAAGATTCCTATTACAACAGAGTTTTTATTTG
>JBFMED010000034.1:0-4083 GCA_040753475.1 bacterium | reverse complement strand
GGTCCATCTCCCTCAAAGTAGCTTGAGGTTAAATCATAAAATACATTGTCACTCACTTTTTTGTAATTTTTACCTCCCCATACCCCTTAATCCCTTATAAATCAAGGAATTTTATTTTTAAAACCCATTTTAAAACCACGAAGGGCAGGGAGGGCACAAAAAATCATAAAACAAATCTTTTAATTCCATCTTTTTTCTTCGTGCTCTTCGTGGTTTGCCTTCCTTAATCAAAGTAGCAAAAATTAATGTTACAATGCAGTAGTTACACTTTTACTCCGTTAGAATGCCCCGCTTGCCCCGTTAGATATGAACATATATTAAGAAGATTGCAAAACTATATTAGGATTATCTAACGGGGTGAAGAAACACGGGGTGCAATAAAGATATCCTCTTTTTTCACACCGGCGTATAATGCCCCGTGTGAAATTCTAACGGAGTTTACTTTACCGAGATAAACTCTACAACGCTTTAACCCCAGAATCCAGAAATCTTTCTTTTGCAACCAGGACACATTCCATCCTTTATTAGATTTTTAAGAACGCTATAACCTTGCCTTTCAATAAGCATTTTTTTGCATTCTGGGCAATATGTATTGTTCCATTCTCCATCTGGAATGTTCCCAATATAGGGATGGTTTATCCCACAATCTTTTGCTATTTTATAGGCAGAAAATAGGGTTTCAAATGGCGTGGGAGGAAGGTTTAAAAGCTTATATTGTGGATGAAACCTTGAAAAATGAAGGGGAATGTCAGGAGAAAGGCTATAAACCCATTTACACATTACCTTTATCTGGTCTAGCTTATCATTCAAGGTTGGAACAACAAGATTAACAATCTCAAACCAAACACTAGATTCTGCCACTATCTCACAGGCCTCCTTAACATAATCAAGCTCAGCAGAGCAAGTATCTTTGTAAAAATCCTCATCAAATCCTTTAAGGTCAATCTTTATTGCATCCACCCCCTTACAAAGCCGTTTCAATGGGGTTCTGTCAAGATAGCCAGCGGTAATCACAATATTTTTAATTCCCTTTTCTTTTGCCAATGCACTTGAATCGATCATATATTCATAGAATGCGGCAGGCTCAGCGTAGGTATAGGCAAGGGATTGAACCTGGCTATCTTTATTCCTCCAATCACAAACAACGCTTACAAGCTTTTCGGGAAGAAGGTCATAATTCCTTATTTCCTCTGGCTTTTTCTGTGAGATATCCCAATTCTGGCAATAATGGCACCTTAAATTACACCCTGCGGTGGCAATGGAAAATGCCTTTGTTCCTGGAAGGAAGTGAAAAAATGGCTTTTTTTCAATGGGGTCTATATTTACTACGCAAGGGTTTCCATATGACTTTGAATATAAAACACCATCTTTATTTACATTTGTCTTACAAGCACCCCTGTAATTCTTCTTTAATAAACACCTATGTGGGCATTTCTTACACCTTATCTTCCCATTCTTAAGCTTTGTATAGTAATATCCCTCCTTTGCCCACTTCCAAAGCACAATATTTTTTTCCTTTGTGGGAACAGCCTCAAGCCCCTTTTCTTCTTCATCCTCGTCTTGCAGGGCTAAAATACCCCTTGCTATCCCACAGCTTGCAATTCCAACCCCTGCTTTTTTAAGAAAATCCCTCCTTGTCATAATTGTATATGTGTTGCTGTTTAAAATTCATCCACTTTTAATAAATTTTAAACCGATAATTCAAAATTCAACATTCAAAATTCATAATTTTATAAAGTTTTCCTTAAAATTAGCTAAACACAATATACAAAATCCTAAATTTCTAAATCCTAAATTCAAATCACCCTTCTTTTTCCAAGTGTTTTTATGAATTCTTCAATTTTGCTTGTAATATCAAGGTCTGATGTATAGGAATATATGGCATTCTCACCCTCTCCCATCTTCTCGATAATGCCATTTTCTACAAAATACTCAAATTCCTTTGCTATATCAGAGGGTGACCTTCTTATCCAGGCAGAAAACTTGCTTATTGTATCCATCGCATAGGGATTCTTTGAAAAGAATATTAAAATCTCAATCCTTATTAAGACACTCTCAAATTCCCTAATCATTCCATCAATTGTGTTCATATGCCTCTCACCAATACCTCTTTAATAGATTTTTCAGCTATGGATTTAAAGGAAAGAAGCACATCACCAGGATAGGGAAGAATCTTTTCAAAATCCCTATTTAATGTCTTCTTATTTCTATATTGCTGAAGGACATACCTCTTTGTCCAAGGGATATAGGAAGCAATCTCTCTTATCCCATCTTCATCAATCAGGGATGGAACCCCTGTTGTCCTGATTTCATAATCTATATTTGAATTTTTTAAAATTTCCAACGATTCTTTAATTTTACTTACATCTACTGTAATTCCGCAAGCATTATTGTAGGAAGAGAATGTAGATTTAATATCTAGGGCAATGTAGTCAATTGCCTTGTTTTCTGTAAGACCTCTTAAGACATCTGGAAGGTAGCCATTTGTATCAAGCTTAACAAGAAAGGAAGCATCTTTAAGTTTCTTGCAAAAATCAAGAAGCCCATCCTGTATCGTTGGCTCACCACCTGTAATCACAACACCATCAATAAATCCCTTTCTTTCAAAGATAGCCTTCAAAATATCATCTTTATTTAAAAATCCATTATTAGAGAGGACAAAATCGGGATTCGGGATTCGGGATTCGGGATTCGGGATAATTGGAAAGATAAGATCTGGGTTTTGACAGAATGGACATCTCATATTACACCCAGAGGTAAATATTACAGATGACACCTTATCTGGATAATCTATCAATGATACACCCTGAAAGCCTTTTATTTTAAACATAATTTACATCATTTGGCTTATAGACAGATATTTCGGGAATCTTTAAAAACACCTCATCATTTGTGGCTAATGCTTTAATACCTTCCTCTTGCATAATAGCAATAACAATTGAATCATTTACCATTAGCCCATATTTTCTCCTAAATATTTGGCTCTTAAAGATAATATCAGATGAAATAGGCTTAATTGCTATACCCATCTCAGGAATCTTTCTAGAGTTTATAAAATATTCTTCCAATTGTTTAATCTTTTCGGGAGAGCATCCAAGTTTTTTAACCACATTGGGAGGACTTGCTAAATTTTTTCTTATAGCCTCAATTATCATTAAACGATGAAGCACCTCTAAAACTACATTGATAGAGGTTATTCCAGTCAAATCGCCATCTTCACACAGGGTTAAAAAATTGCTACTTTCATTAGATAAACCTGTAAAATGGGAAATAAAGATATTGGCATCAATAAAAACCTCTCTACCAGATTCAAGGCTATCCAGTTTCATAGAAATCCTCTTCTTCCATTACAGACTTAAGAAGATTTTTGGGTAGCTTCATTGCCCCTTGTGTATTTTTAGATATGCCCCTCTTTTTTTCTTTCTTCTCTATTGTTTCAAGATACATTCTTAAAGCATCCTCTAATAAATGGCTCAGGGATTGCCTTTTATAAATAGCAACCCCTTTTGCTTTAAAAACCAGGTTTTCATCCAGAATAGTACCAATTTTTCTTTTCATAACATACCACCTTTATCAAGTGTAAAAATTAAAATTAGGTTTGTCAAGAAATATAGATTTCTTGAATTCTTTATAACCAAGCAGCTAGCACCTTTTTACATTCCCCATTTTGTATGTGTTTAGCTGTTTAAAAAATTCATCACTGTCTCAATTTGAAATTTACAATTTGCAATTTAAAATTTGCAATTTACAATTGTTTAGCTTTAGCTAAACACGTACCTAAATCTTATATTCCATCCTCTCCTTAAATTCCTCCTGCTTTCCGTCGTTGTATTGCTGGACAGGCCTGTAATATCCAACCACCCTCGAATAAACCTCACATTTTGTCTGGCAAAGCCCATTTCCCGAAGATTTTGGGCAGGTCCAATGCTCACCCTTTATATACCCATGAATTGGGCAGATGCTAAAGGTTGGGGTTATGGTATAGTAAGGAAGAAAGAATCTTTCGGCAATCTTTTTAATAAGCAATTTGCACATCTTAGGGTCATCTATTTTCTCGCCAATAAAGCCATGAAAGACCGTTCC
>JBFMED010000033.1:0-19547 GCA_040753475.1 bacterium | reverse complement strand
ATCATCCATATGGGGAGAAACAATCAATACCTTCATAGTTTTGCTAAGTCTCTAATCCATGCCTCCATTTTTTTTAACCCTTCTTCTAAAGATATTTCTCTCTTCCATCCCAAATTTTTTACCGCATTTGAAATATTGGCGAAAGATCTTTTAATATCACCAGAGCGCTCTAGAGTAAAAGTAATTTTACTTTTTGAATTCGTTAAATAAATAACTTTTTGGGCCAACTCCAAAATGGATATTTCTTTTCCGCTACCGATATTAAATATACCATTAGGATTGAATTGTGCCTTGACACACGCATTAGCTACATCACTAACATAAATAAAATCCCTTGTTTGAGTGCCATCGCCATAAATAATCAGATCCTGATTGGCTAATGCCCTTTTAATAAAAATTGGAATTACTGGCGCATATTCAGAATCAGCATTTTGCCTTAGTCCGTAAACATTAAAGAATCTTAATATGCTATATTCAATTCTATTTGAAAAATATCTTAAATAACATTCACCATCATATTTTGAGAGAGCATAAAAATTACTTGGATTCAAAGCCATATTCTCACTTATTTCAGATTCTACTGAGCCATAAACCGCACAAGAACTTGCAAAGATTACTTTTTTAACCCTATTTTCCACTGCCAATTCCAATATATTAAGAAAACCCAAATTGTTAATCTCAAAACACTTTTGGGGATTAGAAAAGGATTCTTCAATTGAAACCATAGCGGCAAAGTGGAAAACCAATTCTTTGTTCCTTAAAACATCTCTAAGTAACTCCTTATCCCTCATATCCCCTTTAATAAACTTTGCTTTTGGGTTTAAATTTTCTACCCTGCCGGTTGAAAGGTTGTCAATTATGCTAACCTCTGCACCTAAATTTATTAAGTGATCAACCAGATGACTTCCAATAAAACCAGCTCCGCCAGTTACCAAAATAGATTTTTTAAACAAAGGGTTAGCTAAACACATCGTGTAAAATGTTTAAGTAAGTCATTATGTTCTTAATATTTCGTCCAATTGATTCCATTGGGAAGCAAGCCTTTCCTCTCTCTCTTTATACCAGCTAATATACCTCCTAACCCCTTCTTCAAAATTCACCTTTGGCTCCCAACCAAGTTCTTCTTTTGCTAATTCAGAGGAAACTTCTTTTCCAGAAAAGTCTCCAGGACGAGCGGGAATATATTCTATTTTTACATTTCCCATAATTTTTTGAATAGTTTCTGCAATTTGCTTTATGGTCACCTTTTCCTTGCCATCTAAATTATAAATTTTATTCTTGGCGATTGACTTGAGTGCTAAAACATTTCCCTCTGCCAAATCCTCCACATAAACAAATTTTCTAAACTGAGAGCCATCTCCGGCAATCGTTAGGGGTTCTTCCCTTAATGCTTTGCCAACGAATATAGGTATAACTGCTTCATCCCTAGCCCTTGGTCCATATGGAATTCCATATCTAAGAATAGTTGTTTCCAAATTATAGAGCCTGCTATAGGCTGTAGAATAATACTCTCCGCTTATTTTGGTTGCCGTATACAAATGGGAGGGAGCCAAAATAGGGGTTTTCTCATCAACCATTTGTTCAATAGCCTCACTATAGATCCAGGTTGTGCTACCGTAAATCACCCTTTTTACCCTGCCCCGGCGTGCAGCTTCTAAAACATTTATCGTGCCCCTTACATTAATTGCTTCTGAGTAATGGGGATTTTCAAAGACATCTTTAACATTGGCAACCGCAGCCAGATGAAAGACAACATCAATTCCGCTCATTGCCATTCCAAGGGCTTCTAAATCTAAAATGCTTCCTTGATAATATTCAATATCCTCTCGATATGTAGGCATCACCATATCATAAACCCTTACCCCTACACCCTTATCCCTTAATTTATCCACCACATGCGAACCAATAAATCCCGAACCACCCGTAACCAATGCTTTCATCTTTAACCTCCTTATTCTCCCTTGTAATATAACGGCACACACCAATGGTTTTGTGCCACCCAATCCGTATTAGGTAAATCATAGTCTTTGCCCATTATTTTATGACAGGGTTGATCGTATACCTTACCGGTAGATTTCTCAATGGGCTCAAAGACTATATATTTATAATAACCAGAAACCATCCCTTCTGGGAAATTCATACGATTTGAAAATTTTGGATTCAAATATTTTTGTGCATATTCATTTTTCCATCCAACAATTTCATCTAATCTATCCACTTGTGCACATCCAATTGCTGCGGCGAATTCATTTATTCTATAATTCAAACCCTCTACTTTATAATCAAACTTGCCATAATTTCTATACTGCCTAGCATATTCAGCTAAATCTTTATTATGGGTTACTAGCATTCCTCCCTCTCCAGTAGATATTGTCTTGGTGGCGTAAAAGGAATATACACCCGCATCTCCCCAAGTTCCTCCTTTTTTACCATTCCATAAAGCACCATGGCTATGAGCACAATCTTCAAGTAGAATTATTCCTTTTTCTTTACAATAAAGGGCAATTTCATTTATTTCAAAAGCAATGTGGCCTCCAATATGAACAACCCAAACCGCAACGGGTTTATATTTTTCAACTTTAAGTTTAAGATCCTCAAAACTCATACAAAGATCTTCTTTATTGCAATCTACAAACTCAACCTTACCACCTGCTTTTACAACGCTCAAAGGTGTAGCCATAAAGGTGTTAGAAGGACAAAGCACAGTTTTATCCTTCACATCAAAAAATTCAAGTGCAGATAGGGCTGCTCCTCCCCAACTGGAAAAAGCAATTGCATAAGAAATCTGGTTATATTCACTCCATTTCTCTTCAAACATTTTTGTAAATTTGCCTTCTGACCATGCTTGAGTTTCCATTATTTCATCCCAAAATTTATGGAGTTTTGGAATATCTTCCTTTTCAAAACCAATCGTAAATTTCATCCCTTATTTTCCTCTATATTATACAAATAATGTTTAAATAAGTTCAAGCACTTTCAATCTTTAAGTTTAGGAATATGTTTTATATTCTATTTTATCGGCATTTTAATGAATTTTCTTAAGTTTAAACATTTAGTATCTAATCACCTTTTCTCTTATATCCTTCATAATCCTATTTGCAATTTCGTGGAAGTTCTTTTTCTTGGCAATAAGATTATCCTCATTTACAAAAGAATGTAGCTGGATATGGAATCTTAAGGCATTTGAGGTGCCAGATGGACGAATGGTTAAATGATTTAGCCTCTCAGAAGAAAAATAAAATCTTATTCCCTCATCGGGAAATGGGAAATCATAGGTTTTTGGGTATATATGGTCATATTTACCCGTGCGATAAATTGTTGCTGTTTTAACGCTTAAACCCCCGATTTCCAAATCACCTGCCAATGCAAATTGATAAAGCCCCAATGCCCTTCTTAAAATAGCATTTTTTATTTTATCCCCTTCTATACCAGGATATTCTCCATCCAAAGGATCTGGTTCATAATGGCTAACAAATAAGCCAATGTTTGGGTCAAGGTAGAGCTTATCTACTAATTCAAATATACTTGTTTTATTCTGCTTTGCCCATTCAGCAATTTCGGCAATCAGAAGGGAGGCAAATGTTCCATCCTTGTCTCTGACATGGCCACCTACACCCAAAGAAGAGCTGTCAGGTGGAGGAAAACCAAGGATTGAAAAGCCATTGCTCTGCTCCATAGCAGCTAAATTATATTGCCGTTCACCATTCATATCCATTATTTCATAAATAAATGGATGGCAATCCTCGTTTTGGCTTTTTCTTCCCTCATAAAGCCCCTTTTCCAAAGTTTTATTCCAGACATCTCTTACCACAGCAGAAAGGCTGGCAAAACCTACCCAGGTTTTTATAACCCCAAGCTTATATTTCAAAGCCAGCTTAACAATAAAATCAGATGTTGTATGGGATAGAACAATAAATGCCTTCTTGGGGTCTATTGTCTTGTCAAATTTAAGCCTAAACCAGAGAATAAGTGCCCACATATCATCAGCCGGCATTAGCACATAATCTTTGCCTCCATAAAGAAATTGTTGCCCTTTAGGAACCTTTATAACCACGCCACATCTATCAGCATCAGGGTCGGTTCCAATAAGGATATCTGTTTTCTCCCATTCACCGGGATATTCTTCCTGAAAAGATTGGACAGCAACCTCGGCTGCTCTTTTATCCCCTGGATCAGGTTGTTGCTCCTTCCCTGGCTCGCTACCAAAAGAGGGAAACATACCATCAAATTCATCAAGGCCATTCTTTGTAATGCTTTGGACATCCTTAAAGCCAACCTCCTTTAAAAGCCTAGGAACAGCAATTTTTCCTGCACCATGAAAGGCACAATAGGCAATTTTAATAGACTTTTCTCTATCCTTAAGGAGCAAAAAGGTTTTTATATGCTCCCGATGGACTTTATGTATATCCATTAAATTGCATCCATAATATTCAAATCCATCAATTTTATTAGCTCCACCTAAGAAAATGAGCTTGTCAGCTAAAGCATCTTTGAGGGGTAAAAGCTGAATATCCTCTGGTTTTGATGGCTTAATAAATTCCTCAAATAGCTCCTTTCTCTCCTTTGGATCAAATTGTGAGCCATTAGCACAAGAAAGCTTATACCCATTATAGCGATAATCATTATGGCTGGAAGAGATCAAAATTCCTAAGTCTGCCTTTAGATAGGGTATGGCAAAACATACCTCAGGGTATGGGCAGGGTGAGTCAAACAAATAGACCTTATAGCCATAGCTAAGGAAAAGCTCGGCAATTATCTTGGCAAAATCATAGCCCCTAATTCTACTATCATAACCAATTACAATCTTGGTAAATCCCTTCTTTAGCCCAAATTTGGCAACCCCAGCAGAGGTGATTAAAAGGGTTATGTTATTAAGGGTGTTTGGGCCCTTAAGGATGCAAGCATCAATTCCATCATTTTTAAGCTTCATAATATCTTCTTTATTACCTGCCATCAAGCCCCTTATCCCACCGGTTCCAAAATCTAGCTTTTTTCTAAATGCATTAACCAGGTCTTCCCATCTTTTGTTTATAATTGCATTTTGTATTCCCGCCTTAAGATTGGGAGAAACTTCATCAATTCTTTTGCTTTTTAGCCATTCCTCAAGATATGGCAGGGTATTTGCCTTTGCAGAATTATAAAGCCCTGTATCTATCTTACCATTTTCAAGGCTTTTCTTTAGATATTCATCAATGCCTTTTTCTGCTTCAGAAATCAATCTTTCAACATCCATTTTTCAGCCACGCCTTTCTTTGTCCTGCTGATTCATTAAATATATATTTAAACAATTCTTGGTGTTTGCTGTCAAATCTAAAATTTCTGCGTTCTAATACAATCTTGGCTGTATCTATAGCTTTTTGTAAGGAAAGCTCATGCCTTAAGGAATCATTTCCAAAGGCAAAGCTTGGAATTTCCTTTTCCATAATTAAGCTTCCCCCAAATAAATTGCAGGAGAAACCAATTACAACGCCTGTGTTTAAGGTAATTCCAATTCCTATCTTTGTATGGTCTCCAATAAAGCAGCCAATTTTTATACTTTTTGTTTTTGTAATAATCCCGTTTTGCTTTACACTAATTTCAGAATAATTATTCTTAAGGTCAGAATTTGTGGCTAATGCTCCCAGATTTACCCATTCTCCGATATAGGAGTGTCCAATAAAACCCTCATGATACTTGTTTGAATTTCCAATTACTATGGTATTTTCTATTTCTCCTCCAATCCTGCATCCCTTTCCAAATGAGCAGGAATTTGTTATCTTACCGCCCACCAATTTGCATTCATCTCCTATGAAGGCTGGACCTTTAAGGTAGGTAAATGGCTTTATCTCAACCCCTTTTTGAATTATTACAGGGCCTTCTCGGCTATCGATAACAGAGAAAGCATCAGCCGAGATATCACAATCTGCAGATATCTCTTCCCTTCCATAGATAAAAGAATAGCCGATATTGTCTTCTTTGCCCTTGTCCTTAAAATATTCATCAAAATCTGAAATTATCAATTCCTGGTTATAAAAGATTAAATCCCAGATATATGAGAATGTTAAGATATCAATTTCAATCGTTTTTAGCCCTTCTATTATTTTTTTAGAGAAATCTTCTGATGTATCTTTAAGCCTCTCCCTGAATTCTTCCTGTGACAAGACAATGGCGACAGTTATGCCATTTTTGACATAAGCAATAGAGGAATTGCTATTTTTAAGCTCCTTAATGAATTCTAAATCCTTTTTTTGAAATACACAAGAGCCATTGATTAAAATAAATTTATTGAATTGGTCGTAAGAAATTTTAGAGCGATTAGCTAAATATGGCCTACAAATGGTGAATATTTTAAAATCGCTGAAATGGTGTTTTATGCGTTCTAAATTTGTTTTTGCACCTGAAAGGAGGCTATAGGTAGGCTTTGATAGGGAAATTGGATAAAACCTTGAATAATTTTCATCCTCAAATACAATAATGCAATCCATTTTTCTTGCGGGGAGGGTGCGTTCGCTCGGCTTCAAATCCTTGCCTTCTTTCCCCTTTTCTTTTAAAATTTTGCGGGGGCAGGATTTGAACCTGCGACCTTTAGGTTATGAGCCTAACGAGCTACCACTGCTCCACCCCGCGATATATCCTTTCTGCTTGTTGTCCTTTCTTTGTTCTTCCTTTGCCGGGGGTCGGACTCGAACCGACACGGAAAAATTTCCAGTGGATTTTAAGTCCACTGCGTCTGCCAATTCCGCCACCTCGGCTTTTTTATATTTGACCAGCCAAAATCGTCTATGTCAAGAATAGGTTTCTGTAATTCAGACATTACATGAAACCACAGATAAACTATAGATGTACTTAAGATATTAAAAAAATTATAGTATCCTTCATAAATGTTCAGAAACACTAAGAAATTTAATGTATTTAGGTATCAGCTTATGTAGTATTGGGATTCGGAATTCGGGGTGGTATAATAAAAAATTCAATCCCGAACCCCGACTATCCCGAACCCCGATTATCCCAATTTCCTAAAATGAAGCTCAACACATACAATTTTTCTGTATGAAGATTTAGTGTGTGAACTATAATTTTAGGTGTCCAGGTGCAATAGTATTGTTCCTAATTCGGGTTTGTACACGGTGGGCATTTATAAATAATTTTCCCCACCCGGTTGATATGTTCAATCAAATCAGGGTTGTTTATACTTTCGTAATGAACCACATCAAAAAAATATGGTAAGGGGATTTCTTCGTTAAGTGTGAAGCTTAGATGCTTGACTGTTTTTTCGCTAATATTCTTCCCTTTTATGGCCAGATCAACATCAGACCCTTTTTTATGGCTTCCTTTGGCGCGTGAACCGAATATAACTGCCTGTTCAATCTGAGAAAATCTCTTTAATGCTTTGATAATATTTTCCAGATCACGCTCTTTTAATTCGTTATTCATAATTCTACCTCAGGTTTTAGACGATTATACAATTGTTGCAACATAGGAAAATACGCCTTTTTAATAGTTGAAACAACCTTGTCAGCCGTGCTTTCGTCGTATGTATGAGTAGTCAGATTTCTATCTTCTAATGCCTCAATCCAGATCTGCCCATCCTCAATTAGACCTGATTGAAATGCCTGTTTTATGGCTTCTCTGGGTGTCTGAACATTCCAACCTTGCTCCGATAGATAATCTTTCATCAATTTCCAGGCAAGCTCAAAGGACATTTCATAAAACTGGATTAGTCCCCCTTTTTCTGCTTCAGAGGGATTATTTATCGCCACTGTTCGTTCTATTAGTAAATATGCCTTTTCAAAATTCTGAAACCGCTGTTTCCAGCGAACATCCTTTTTTTCTATTGTCATCTATTCTTCTATAATATCAATCCTCAAGCCCTTTACATCCTCCCTCTCACATCGGAAATGGCAGGCATGACCTCTTGCCAATACATCTTCACCAAGCTCAGGAACAAAAATCCTTTTGGCGCCAAGCTCATCTAAAGCTAATCTCAGATTTTCAAGATTCTCTGGAGAAATCATAACCGCCAGATCAATGTCACGGCTAAACTCTGCTCCTCCATAGAGAATGCAAGCCTGTCCTCCAATCAACAGGGCATTTACCCTATGTTTCAGGAGTGTAAAAAGGGCTTTGGGTATCGGGCTCTGGATCATAATTTCCTCCAAAGACTACAAAAATCTCCCATAGTTTTTGAGCTTCCACAAAGCGTTCTACGGGTGACATTTTATACCAATCTAAAACTTCTTCCTCCTCTATGCCCTCAGTGGTTTCTTTCATATTATTTTCAAAAATTATAAAAATTAAAAACAGTTTACGCAATTCCTTTTATAAACCTCTTTTCCAAAACATATTAACTTTTTTACCCTTAAGGGGGGGATACCCCATGTCTCTTCCCATTTCCAAAAAAATTTTGATATTAAATTTTTCTTGTTGACGGAATATTTTATTTATGCTACTCTATAAATAGCCTAACTTAATAATACAGTAATATAAAACTGCAAATAGGCAGTATAATCTAAGGTTAGAATAGAGTAATTAATCGTAATCTACTACTTCAGACAGGTGGATTATATAATGGTACGATTTGAGTGGGATAAAGATAAGGCAATCATTAATATACGGAAACATTCATGTAAGTTTTGATGAAGCGAGCACAGTCT
This sequence comes from bacterium, assembly GCA_040753475.1. GTDB lineage: Bacteria > UBA9089 > UBA9088 > UBA9088 > UBA9088 > JBFLYE01. The sequence goes on along the minus strand of JBFMED010000033.1, from coordinate 10,914 downwards.
TTAACGATTCACTGGCGGTCATCTTTGATGACGAAGATCACTCGATAAATGAGGCACGAGAAATTATCGTTGGACATTCGATAAACAATCGCCTGTTGTTGGTATGTTTTACTGAACGAACCAAAGATTTAATTCGCATCTTTAGTGCACGCATGGCAACCAAGAAGGAGCGTAAAAATTATGAAGAAAACATCAGTCGTTAAACGCAGTTGCATAGAGGCAGACGATATGCGGTCAGAATACAACTTTGATTACAAGAAAGCACGACCTAATCGATTTGTTGGCCATATTGACAAAAGTCGTTTGGTAGTAGCCCTTGATCCTGACATTTCTGATGTGTTCACTACACCAGAATCAGTGAACGCGGTTCTTCGAGCATTGATTACTACAATGCCTCAAACGACAATGACCAAGATGACTCGTAAGCGTTGTCAAAGAATGTTGTAGCAGTTGTTCTGTCAAATACTATTTTCTTTTTATCCGTTTTTCAGAATTTATCTATCCCTTCTAATAACTGCCCAGCTTCAAGTTTGGGTGAGTGGTAGCCCATCTTTGTAGCTTTTTCATGGGCTGAATTGGCATAGGTCTTTGCCTTATCTCTATCTTTCTGCCCCAGATATGCCTTAAGCTAAGATTAGCTCTGCCTCGGGTTCGTAGAGGGCAAAGCCGGTGCGGCTCAATAAATTCATTTCTTGTCTGAATACGGAAACCGCCGCACCATCCCCCGACGATAGTTCTCATAAACGATCGCATACATTTTCGGCATACGGCAGATCATCTGAATACACGCATCCACACAACTTATGAACTCTTCTCCTAAGTCAGCTCGTCGGTCTTCATACCAGAAGTAGGCTTCCGCGATGTCCTGCTCGGCCTGTGGCGCGATAACCAACTCAACGGCCATAACGGCTGCGAACCCTTTGTTTAACTTCTTCCCAGGAAAGCCCCAGTGCTGGATTCTTCATGAGGTTAATCTTTCTTCGGACAAGTTCCTCCTTCTGCCATTCGTGAACTGGCACCGTCTCGGGAGTAGCCGCGAGTTCGTCCCAGAGGTCCTCCACAAGCTGGAGTTTCTCCGAAAAAGAGAGGTCAAAGATTGAAGCAACCGTGCTATTCATCTCATCTATATTCCTTCCCTACGGGCTTATAATAGTCTAAAAGCTCTTAAACTGTCCTATCTAAAAAAATACCATAAAACTCTGAAAAAAGCAATCTTTTTTTGCGCAAAATATTACTATGTGGTTTCTTATGTCTGAATTGCTGATAGGTTTTTAACTCCTGATAAAGGTAGGTGAAAAGAAAGGATGCGTTGACTAATATCATCTATCTCATCTTTTAAGCTTTCTGCAATACTTACCCTCTTTCCAGATAAAAAAGGAATTTTTGAGAGAGAATTTATTATTTTTATACCCTGTTGGGAGATAGGAAAAGAACCATCCAAATGCTCATTACAGGTAAGCCCTCCATCCTTAAGGCTTAATCCAACCGCATCCTCTATCTTCTTACGACAACATATACATTTAGAGAGGGAGGGGAAAAGCCCGAGGAGGGAGATTAGTTTAAATATAAACAATGGTTTTATCAAAAAATCTATTTTTTCTTCTACCCACAAAAGGCTTTGAAGGAGCAATTGGAATATATTGTAATCTGGATGGGAAAACCCAACAAGTGAGTTTATGGCCTTTGTAATAAAAGATGCCATTTCCATCTTTTTTATATCCTCTCTTAAAGGAGAAAAGCTCCTTATTATTTTACATTCCCTTAAAATAGATGTATAATCTCCCCACCAAAAGGAAAAGTCACAAAAAGAAAATGGTTCGATAAGTCCGCTAAACCTACTTCTTATCCTTCTTGCACCCTTTACCTGGACCTCAATTTTTCCAAACCTTTCTGTGTAGATAACCGCAGATTTATCCCTTTCTTTTAATTCCCTTCTTAAAAGAACAATCCCAGAGCTTTTATAAAGGGGAAGCCTTCTCATTTATGGCTTTTTTTATAATCAATATCGCACCAATAACTATTCCAAGGTCTGCAATGTTAAATGTTGGCCATCTAATATTTCCTATCCCAATTGAGATAAAGTCAATCACAAAGGAATAAATAATTCTGTCAAAAAGGTTAGAAATAGCACCACCAATAAACAGGCCAATTCCTATTTTAAACAATAAAGGTTTTTCTTTTAAAAAAACAGAGTAGGCAACAAGGATGATGCAGATTATGAGGGTAAGCCAGAATATAAGAGAAGGATACCCTGAAAATAACCCGAATGAGACGCCATAATTTCCTGTGGGAGAAAGGGTAAGGAAGGAAGAAATTGTAATCTTTTGAGAAATCCTTAAAGCCAAAATCTTTGTTATTCTGTCAAGGATAAATAAAAGAATAGCAATGATGAATAGTATCATATACCTGTTTTCTGTTGTTTTTCTTCTGTTGTCTGTTTTCTGTTTTCTATCCTCTATTCTTTGGTGCTAGAAGGATGCTCTGTATTCTATCCTCTGTTGTCCGTCCTCTGTCTTCTGTCTTCTAATAAGCCATATGGATGAAAATGCCCTGTATTGGATTGCCCTAAGAAACCTTAATCTTATAAGCTCAAGGATTGCAAGGAATGTTACAATAAGCGAAAGTCTGTCTCTTACATCAAAAAGCATTGCAATTTCTATTTTCTTTATCTTAAAGAACATCTTCTTTATCCTCTCTATTGCCTCCTCTATTTTTGGCTCATCTATTACAAGCTCATAAACAGGGCTTTCCTTATTTTTGGAAAGTATATCCTTTAATGAAGAGAAAAGGTCAAAAATAGAGACTGTAATTTCTTCTTCTATATCCTCCTGCTTAAAGCTTATGGGAATTTTTACCTCTTGTTCTTTAAACCTCTCTTCAATCCAAAAAGAAGCCTCTTTATACCCTTCATATTCCTTAAGATAACAAATGAGGCTGTTATCTTCTTCTTCAATTACTTGTGGTCTTGGAAGAAGAACATAAGATTTTATTAAAAGAAGCTCGCTTAAAAAAACAAGAAAATGGGGTGTTTTTTCTAATTCAATCTCGCTTTGAAGTTTAAGATAGGAAAGATAAGAAGATGTTATTTTTGCCATTTCAAATTCCAAAGGAGAGAGCTTCTTCTTTTTTACAAGAACAAGCATCTTCTCTATTGACCCTTCGTATATACCAAAATTAAGTTTAAACAATTGCAGATGCTCTTTTAGAAAGCTTTGATTTTAGCCGTGCTGCCTTATTCTTATGAAAAATTCCCTTTTTTGCTGCCTTGTCAATCTTCTTAAAAGCAAGTTTTAGTTTTTCAAGGGAGGATTCTTTTTCTCCCTTCTCAATAGATTTAATAGAAGATTTTACATCAGCCTTACAAGCCTTATTTAAAAGATATCTCTTCTTGTTTTGGCGAATATTCTTTAGAACAGAAATTTTTCTCTTTTTAATAGCCATAATGTATTATTTTATCATTACAATAAATACTTTGTCAATAGCCATTTACCTTTCTTGCAATTCAGACATAAGGAACCACAGATACACACAAATTAACACTTTATAAAATTATGAATAAAGTAAGAGAAAAGGAAGTGCCCTTTTTAGAACAATGCCAGCAGCCTTTAATTCTTCTTGAGTATTAAACCTAGATTTTGCCCTAACTGTAACAATACGCCTAGCTGAAATAGGTCCAATCCCTGGCACCCGTAATAGCTCGTGATATTCAGCCTTATTCACATCCAGAGGAAATCTTTCTGGATGGCTCATTGCCCAAACCATCTTTGGGTCATATTGAAGAGAAAGGTTTCCATCTTTATCAAAGGGTATATCAGAGAAAGAAAACCTATATCTTTTCAATAAAAAATCTGCCTGATAGAGCCTGTGTTCTCTAATGGGGAGGGTAGGGGGATGGTTCTCTAATGGTGTCCCCTTGATTGGTCTAAAGGCAGAAAAATATGCCCGATGAAGGTTTAGCTTCTTATAAAGCCAATCGGTTGTCTTAAGAATCTCATAGTCATTTTCATCCGATGCACCAACCACAAACTGGGTTGTCTGTGTCTTTACCCTTCCCTTTTTCTTTAAGATCAAATCCCTTGCTACTTCCATTGGCTTTATTAAATCTTTGATAAAATCCTTTTGGCTTGCTATTTTTAAAAGCCTCTCTGGATTTGGTGCCTCAAGGTTCAATGAGACCCTATCTGCTAATTCAACAGCTTTTTCAATATAGCTATCTCCTGCTTTCGGCATAATCTTTAGGTGGATATAGCCAGAAAATTTATGCTTGTTTCTTAAAATCTCGGCTGTCTTTATCATCTTCTCCATCGTTTTATCTGGAGAAGATGGAACTGTAGAGCTTAAGAAAAGACCGCAGACCAATTTCTTTTGGAACATCTGCATAAAAATAGAAGAAAGCTCATCAGGGCTAATGCTTGTAGTTTCATAATTTCTTCCTTGGCGATTAGCACAATAGGCACAATTACCAATACAGGCATTTTCCATAAGGAGCTTAAGGATTGGTGCTATCCCTCCCTGAGGAAGGGATGCAGGGTATATCCATTTAGTAAATCCTTTATGGGATGGCATACAGAGGTCATTATTTGCTCCCTCACAGAGGATATCTAGCTTCTTAACTATGCCCATCAAACTTTACCAAATCCATCAGCTCCTTTGCATTCTTTATGGCATACGCCTCAAAATCATTATTGAAATAGCAATAGGCATCAAGCCCATTTTCTAGGAATCTCTTGATTTCAAAGGATAATTGCCTAAGTTCATCCATTGAGTAATCATAGTTATACCAGCTTGATGTCCCATGTAGCCTGATATAAACAAAAGGAGCAGTAGCCACAAAATGGGTCTCAATCTTTGGTGCACTTACGATACAGCAGGCAATATTGTGCTTTCTTAAAAGAGAAAATGTCTCCTCATCAAACCAGGAGTTATTGCGAAATTCAATAGTATGAGAGAAATTAGGGGGCAATTCTTGAATAAATCCTTTAAGTCTTGGGATATCCTTTTTAAGCCCTGGCGGAAGCTGGAATAAAAGTATTGCCAATTTTTCAGAAAGGCCACTTATCCTATCTAAGAAGGTTTTGAGGACATCTTGGCAGTCAAGGAGCTTTAACAAATGGGTAATCCTCCTCGGTGCCTTAAGGACAAACTTAAAATCCTTTGGGCTCCTTCTATACCATCCCTTGATCATCCCCTCAAATGGAAGGCGATAAAATGAGGAATTGACCTCTACAGTCTGAAAATGCTGGCTGTAAAATGAAAGCATCTCACCCTTTGCCAAAGAAGAAGGATAGAACCTTTCATACCAATGCTCATAGCTAAAACCCGATGTTCCAATAAAAACATTAGACATTCAAGAAATCCTAAATCATTTTAACGCCTCTTTTATCAATTCCTCAAGGTCTTTTGGATTTTTTAATAATGCCCTTTTGCAGGCAAGAGATGCCTCCCTCTTTGAATAACCCAGAGAAATCAGGGCTTGGATACAAGAATCTTCCAAATCTTTATCTTCCTTTTCGGGAAGTTTATTTGAAAGCTCAAGGATAATCCTCTTTGCTGTCTTTTCTCCTATACCCTTTATTCTTGAAAGGGAAGATACATTTCCGCTTTGGATAATCTTTTCTAAATTATCTGGTGTTATCTCTGATAGAATCCTTAAGGCTATCTTTGGACCAATCCCACTAATGGATATAAGGGTCAAAAAAAGTTCCCTCTCTTTTTCGCTAATAAATCCAAACAATTGGATCTTCTCATCCTTAATTATTGTATGGCTAAAAAGCTTTGCCTCCTTTCCTTCATCTGGAAGGCTTGAGAATGTATTTAATGAAACAACAAAGCCATATCCAATGCTCTCTCCTTCAATAACAACATATGTTGGGCTTTTTGATATAACCCTCCCCTTTATAAAGTCAATCATTTTAAAACTAAATTCCCATTTTCCGCTACCTTAATACCTTACCCTAATAATAGATTAACATAAGAGTAAAAAATTCTCAAGGTTTTTGCTTAAAAAAAGGGGACGGTTCTATTTATTTCTTTTTTTCATCCTTCTTGCTTCCTGGGTCTCCCTTTTGGTAGGATAAATTAATCCCTTTCAGCTGTTCTTGGCATACACAAAAGATACTATTTCCTTGCCTTTTTGTCAATAATAAAATAATAAAATAGAACCGTCCCTTTTTCCGTCTTTTTCCAATTGCTTTTTGGTATAAATCATATTTCTTGTTTTAATGCAAGGCTTTTTGTATAATAAGGTTATGAAGGTAACATTGATAAAGGGTGATGGCATAGGGCCTGAGGTTGTAAGTTCATGCCAAAGGGTTATTGATGCAACAGGAGCTGATATAGAATGGGAAGAGATTCCTTTGGAATTTAAGGATAATGCACCTCTAATAGATGGAATTTTAGAATCCATAAGAAAAAATAAGGTATGCCTTAAAGGACCGATAACAACACCAGTTGGTTATGGATTTACCTCTGTCAATGTCTCTTTAAGAAAGGCATTAAGCCTCTATGCAGGGATTAGACCAGCAAAATCATTTGATGGAAATATAGATATTGTAATCATCCGTGAGAATACAGAGGGGTTATACACAGGGATTGAGTTTTCTGTAGCCTCCTCTGCTTGTGCGATAAGGACAATAACAAAAGAAGGCTCTGAGAGGATAATAAGATTTGCCTTTGAATATGCAAGGAAGAATAATAGGAAAAAGGTAACCTGTGTTCATAAGGCAAATATTCTAAAGCTGACCTGCGGTTTATTTTTAAAAACAGCCAAAGAAATTGCCCCCCTTTATCCTGATATTGAATTTGAGGATAGGCTGGTAGATAATGCATCAATGCAATTGGTAAAAAAGCCAGAAGGTTTTGATGTCATTGTAACCACAAACCTATTTGGAGATATTATCTCAGACCTATGTGCTGGCATTATTGGAGGGCTTGGTGTAGCACCTGGGGCAAATATTGGAGATAACTTTGCTGTATTTGAGCCTGTTCATGGAAGTTGCCCAAAGTATGCAGGATTAAATATCGCAAACCCAATAGCCGCAATCCTTTCTGGTTCTATGATGCTTAAATACCTTGAAAAAGCAAATTGTGCAGAAAAAATAGAAAAAGCCATTTCTTCTATAATGGAGAAAGGGATATTGCCAAAGGATTTGGGTGGAAATTGTTCTCTTGCCCAAATAACCGAGGAGATAATAAATAATTTAGGATTTAGAAAAAATGAAAGAGGCGCTTCTTTATGAAAAAAAGGAGGGGTTTGTAGAATGCCAGCTATGTAGCCATAGATGTAGGATAAAGGAGGGAAAAAGGGGAATTTGCGGCGTAAGGGAAAATAAAGATGGCATTCTTTATAGCCTTGTATATAACCTTGCTTGCTCCTGTAATATTGACCCAATTGAGAAAAAGCCATTTTTTCACTTTCTTCCCGGCTCTTTATCCCTTTCTATTGCTACGGTTGGATGCAATTTGGCTTGCAAATTCTGTCAGAATTGGACAATATCGCAGGCACCAAAAGATGAAAATGAAATATTTGGCAGCGAATTGCCTCCTTCAAGGATAGTATCAAAGGCAAAAACAGAGGGTTGTAAAAGCATATCCTATACATACACAGAACCAACCATATTCTTTGAGTATGCCTTTGAAACAGCAAAGATTGCAAAAAAGGAGGGGCTTTATAACAACTTTGTAACCAATGGATATATGAGTCCTGAAGCCTTAAGGATGATTTCGCCTTACCTTGATGCAGCAAATGTTGACTTAAAGGGAGATGATAATTTTTATAAAACCCTCTGTAATGCAAGAGAGGAGCCTGTCCTTTCATCCATAAGGCTAATGAAGGAGCTTGGAATTTGGGTTGAGATAACAACCCTGCTTATTCCAGAGAAAAACACATCATCTGAAATACTTTCTGATATTGCTAAATTTATCAAGGAGATTGGAGAAGAAACGCCTTGGCATATCTCAAGGTTTCATCCAAATTATAAGATGCTTTCCCTTCCTCCCACACCCATTTCCTTTATTGAGAAAGCAAGAGAAATTGGAGAAAAGGCTGGTTTAAGGTATGTCTATTCTGGAAATATACCTGGTGATCCAGGTGAAAATACATATTGCTATCAATGCAAAGAACCCATTATCAATAGATTTGGCTTCTCTGTCCTTGAGAATGCTCTAAAGGATGGAGCCTGTCCTCATTGCAAAGCAAAGATAGATGGGGTGTTTTGACTTTACAAATGAATTTTAAAACAGATGGGGTGATGCATACAAAAAAACCTTGACAAAGGAAAAATTTTATGACACAATTTTAAATAATTTTAAGCCAAAAAGATATAGGAGGTGAGAAATGGCTTATATTATTAGTGATGAATGTGTAGCATGTGGGAGCTGTGCAGAGGAATGCCCAGCTGAGGCTATTGAGGATAGGGGCGATAAATACTGGATAAATCCAGACAAATGCACAGAGTGCGGAACCTGTGTAGAGATTTGTCCAACCAGTGCAGTTATTGAGAGTGAATGATTCCCGTTAGAAATTTACGGGATTTGGACATAATGCAAAAAATTGAGTGTAACTACAAACTGGGAGAATTTCTAACGGGATGAAAAAGGTTCTTATAATAGGAGGGGGAAGGAGGGGAAAAGGCCTGCTTGAAATTCTTCATAGAGACCCCAATGTTGAAATTACCGGGGTTGTTGATAAGAAGGATGATGCTTTAGGGATAAAATCTGCGAAAGAGCTAAACATCCCAACCCATACTGATTATAAAGCCCTCTTTACCAAACCAATAGACATTGTTTTGGATGTCTCAGGAGACCCTTCTGTATTTGAGGAGGTATTTAAGCTTAAAAGGGAAGAAACTGAGGTATTGGGAGGATTTGTAGCAAGGCTTATAAGCGATGTTCTTCTTGAAAGGCACGATGCACATAGCCTCATCTCTGCTCAGAAAAAAGAGATTGAGTCTATGCTTCATGGAATGGGAGAGGCTGTTCTTATCATTGATAAGGAGAAAAAGATATTCCTTGTAAACCCTGTTGCTCAAAGGCTCCTGGGTGTAAAAAAAGACGATATGCTTATTCAAAAAGAGCATGGTTCTATTATCGGCGTTATCGAGAGGGCATCTGAAAAAGATATGCCAATTATGGAAGAGATAGAATTTATAAAGAAAATAGATATTGGCAGCACTTCCAAGATGTTCAATATTGTTGCCTCACGGATTGATGATGAAGAGGGCAATTTTTTCGCTGTTGCAGCTATTATCAGGGATATTACCGAGGAAAAAAAGATAGAAACATTAAAAAATGAGCTTATTGCCAATGTCTCCCATGAGTTAAGAACACCCCTTACCTCTATTACAAATTCTATTTACTTATTGGAGGCATCTCTTCTTTCTGAAAAGCAGGCAAGATTTACTGATATTATTAAAAAGAATACAGAGAGGCTGCTTAGGGTAATAAACAACCTCCTTGATATTTCAAGGATAGAATCGGGAATGCTCTCATTAAGAATGGATGTTGTAAGTATTCCAAACCTTATTGAGGATTCAATAACAAGCATAAAGGGGGTGCTTCTTTCCAAAAAAATAGAACTAAAAATAGATATTGAGGATGGTTTTCCAGAAATCTATGGCGATAAAGAGGGAATTACCCATATATTGACAAACCTCCTTTCAAATGCTTGTAAGTTCACACCCCCTGAGGGAAAGATAACAATATCAGGGAAAGCAAAGGAGGAGGATGTCTATATCTCTGTGGCTGATACAGGCGTTGGCATTCCCTCTGATGAGCTTGATAGGATATTTGGTAAATTCCAGAGGGCAACCACAGCAGAGCAAGTAGAGGGAACTGGATTAGGGCTTACCATTGTTAAGCACTTTGTCAATATGCACAAGGGAAGGATAAGTGTAGAAAGCGAAATTGGGAGGGGAACAAAATTTATTGTAACCCTTCCAAAGATAGATAAATATTTTCACCTCTCATTGGAGGAGGAGATATTCCGTGCAAAGAGAGAGGAGGCATATTTTTCCATAATCCTTATTAAGCTTGAAAATTATCTTAAAATTAAAAGTGAAAATGAGAAATGGAGGCTTCTTTCAAATATAGAAGAGAGGATAAAGGCTGAGATTCACAGATCTGACAGGGTTATAAGGTATAAAGATAGGGGATTTTTTGTTATCCTTCTTCATGCAGGAAAAGAGGAGGCAGAAAAGGTAGGAGATAGGTTAAGGGAATTTGTTGATGGTGATTTATTCAAGGATGTTCCCCAAACAATTTATGTAAGCTATGGCATAGCTGTATTTCCCGAGGATGGAGAAGACAAGGAATCCTTGTTAAAGAAGCTAGAGGCTGATTTTATTATCCTATGAAAAGCATTCTTCTGGTTGATGATGTGGAAGACCTGGTAGAAACAGGAAAGATATTCCTCTCTGAGGCAGGCTACGAGGTAGATGTTGCCTATGATGGCTTGGAGGCTATGGAGAAGGTCTATGAAAAAAGATATGACCTTATTCTTTTAGATATTACTATCCCTGAAATGGATGGTTATCAGGTATGCAGGATGATTAAGAATGATCCATCATACAAAGACATTCCTGTTGTTATGCTTACAGCAAAGACCCTTAAGGCAGATAAGTTTAGGGGAAAAGAAACAGGCTCTGATGGATATCTTACAAAGCCATATACACCAGATGAGCTTATCTCTGCGGTTAAATCTTTTATCGGATGAAAAAAATGCAAAATGAAAAAGAAAAATTGGTATGTGTTTAGGTGGAGTCAAAGAAAAAATATAGGGTTCAAGGGGTCTAGGGTTCAAGGGGTCTAGTGAAGGTTTTATAAAATAAATCCTTGAACCCAGAAACCCTTGAATCCTTGAACCCTTTTGCCGAAGGAAGTGAGGCTATCTTGTTTTTGATTTTTTTATTATGACCG
>JBFMED010000032.1:0-5063 GCA_040753475.1 bacterium | reverse complement strand
AAATTGTATGTGTTTAGCTAGGTGAGAATAAAATGGGAAATAGGCACTTAAGGCACAAAGGCACAGAGTTTATTTGTTACTTGCTTTCTTTGTGCCTTTGTTCCTTTGTGCCTGTTTACGTCCCTTTGTGCCTAGCTATAGGGTAGCTAAACACGTACAATTTAGGATTTAGCAATAATCCCAAATTATATTATGTGCGGAATCATAGGATACGTTGGAGAAAGGGAGGCAAAGGATATCCTCCTTGATGGATTAAGGCATCTTGAGTATAGGGGCTATGATTCGGCTGGGTTAGTAATTTTAAATGATCATCCTTTTCTTGTAAAGAGGGAAGGGAAGGTAGCTAACCTTGAGGAGATAATAAACAAAACAGAAATTCCAGGAAAAATTGGGATTGCCCATACAAGGTGGGCAACGCATGGAGTGCCTTCAGAAGAAAATGCCCACCCACATTCTGATTGCAAGAATGAAATCTTTGTTGTCCATAATGGAATAATAGAGAATTATAAGACATTAAAGAAAAACCTTATAGAAAAGGGTCATATCTTTAAATCAGAAACAGATACAGAGGTTCTTAGCCATCTTATTGAAGAAAATTATAAGGGAAATTTAGAGGATGCGGTAGAAATTGCTTTGTCTTTTGTAACTGGAACATACGGTATAGCGGTTATCTCAAGCAAAGAGCCAGATAAGATTGTAGCAGCTCGCTATGGAAGCCCTCTGATTATTGGATTGGGAAAAAATGAAAATATTATTGCCTCAGATCCTGCGGCAATATTGCGCTACACAAAACAGGTTGTCTATCTTGAGGAGGGAGAAATTGTTGTGGTTAAAAGGGATGAATTTTTCTCAAAGGGTGAAATTTCTCTTAAAGATAGGGTAGCAACCCTTGAATGGGAGATAGAGCAGGCAGAGAAAGAGGGATTTGCCCATTTTATGCTAAAGGAGATATTTGACCAACCAAAGGTTATCCATAATTCCATTAGGGGAAGGTTAATTGCTGAAGAGGGTATTTCCAAGCTTGGTGGTCTTGAGGATGTAAGTAATAAGCTTTCCCAAATTGAAAGGTTTGTTATTACAGGCTGCGGAACAGCATATTATGCAGGTCTTGTTGGCGAATACATCCTTGAGGAATATGGTGGAATACCCACAGAGGTTGAATATGCCTCAGAATTCAGGTACAGGAAGCCATTGTTAGAAAAGGAAAAAACATCCCTTCTGGTCATAAGCCAATCGGGAGAGACAGCAGATACACTAGCTGCCCTTCGTGAGGCAAAGAGAAAAGGGGTATTAACCATTGGAATAGTAAATGTGGTTGGTTCAACCATAGCAAGGGAGACAGATTGTGGCGTTTATAACCATGCAGGCCCTGAAATAGGCGTTGCTTCAACAAAGGCATTTGTCTCACAATTAACCATCCTTTCTTTACTTTCCCTTCTTCTTGGAAGACAGAGGGATTTATCCTTAGTTATGGGAAAAAGGATTGCATTAGAGATTCAGGAGCTTTCAGGGAAGGTTTCTGAAATCCTTAATCAAAGCGATAAAATAAAGGAGATTGCAGAAAGGTATAAAGATTATAAGGATTTTTTGTATTTGGGAAGGAAATATAACTACCCGATAGCATTAGAGGGAGCCCTTAAGCTTAAGGAAATATCATATATCCATGCCGAGGGCTATCCAGCCGGTGAGATGAAGCATGGCCCGATTGCCTTGATAGATGAGAATTTTCCTACAGTGGCAATTTGTCTTAAGGATTCTGTTCATCAGAAGGTTTATTCTAATTTAGAGGAGATAAAGGCAAGAAAGGGAAAAATTATTGCCCTTGCAACATCTGGAGATTCTGAGATAGAAGCCATAACATCTGATGTCATCTATATCCCAAAGACATTAGAAATGCTCTCTCCTATCCTTGCGGTTGTTCCTTTGCAGCTATTTGCCTATTATGTTGCTGTTTCCCTGGGAAGAAATGTTGATAAACCAAGGAATCTGGCAAAGAGCGTTACGGTGGAATGATTATATTAGGAACAAGAGGGAGCAAGCTTGCTTTAATCCAGGCAGAGGAGGTAAAAAATAGGCTTAAAATTGATGTTTCAATTAAAAAAATTAAGACCTCAGCCGATAAATTCCTGAAACCTTTGGATAAATTTGAAGAAAAGGGAATATTTGTTAAGGAGATTGAAGAGGAGCTTTTAAAAGGGAATATTGATCTGGCTGTTCATTCTATGAAGGATATACCGATAGAAACTCAAAACTCAAAAGTCAAAAGTCAAAACTTAATGATTTCTGCTATTACAAAGAGGATATCGCCTTATGATGCACTTGTTTCAAAAAATAAATTAGGCTTATTTTCCCTTCCAAAAGGAGCAAGGATTGGGACAGGAAGTATAAGGAGGAAATTGGCTATTCAAGCAATAAGACCAGAGCTTGAGGTTGTTTCTATAAGGGGAAACATTGAAACAAGGATAAAAATGCTAGAAAAGGGGCTTGATGCAATTGTTGTTTCTGAAGCAGCCTTAATTAGACTTTCCCTTTCTCATTTAATTTCAGAAATAATTCCAGAAGACATCTTGCTTCCAGCACCAGGTCAAGGCTCACTTGGAATCCAGATAAGAGAAAATGATAAAAGGCTTGAAACTTTAACAATGCCACTTAATGATAGGGAATCAGAAACCTGCATTAAAGCAGAAAGGTCATTTATGTCTTTTTTTGGAGAAGGGTGTAAGTCTGGAATTGGTGCATTGGCAAGAATAGAAGGGAATAAAATCATCCTTAAAGGGTGTATTTTTTTGGATAAAAAAAGAATGGTTGAAATAGAAGAAGGATATAGTCCAATTGGGGTTTCCGAAAGATTGTATAAGAAAATAATGGGATTACTAAAATAAAGATTGAAAATATTGCTAAAGGAATTTAAAATTTTGTATGTGTTTAGCTAGGTGAGAATAAAATGGGAAATAGGCACTTAAGGCACAAAGGCACAGAGTTTATTTGTTACTTGCTTTCTTTGTGCCTTTGTCCCTTTGTTCCTTTGTGCCTAGCTATAGGGTAGCTAAACACGTACAAAATTTTAACTAAAAGAAAGGAGGTAATTTTATGGATATTGTTGAAGGATTGAGAAAGGTTATCCAGGAGCTTCTTGTTCCTGAGTTAAGGGTTCTTCAAACAGAGGTTAAGGAACTATCTATGCGCTTTGAGCAGATGCAAAAGCAGACGAATGAAAGATTTGAGCAGATGGATAGAAGATTTGAACAAATGCAGGAACAGATGGATAGAAGATTTAATCTAGTTTTTAAAGAATTCCACTCTATAAGAGAGGCTTTGGGAGAAATAAGTGCAAAACTTGACCTATCAGATCGCGTATCAAGGATTGAAGGAACTCAAGAGGAAATAAAAAGGGAATTAGATAGGCTTTTTGAAAGAAAGTCCGTTTCTATTGCTTAAAAAGATTGCAAAACTTAGCGATTATTGGTCTTCAATGGGGGGATGAGGGAAAAGGGAAAATTATTGATTGCTTGGCAAGGGATTGTGACTATATTGTCCGCTTTCAGGGTGGGAACAATGCAGGACATACGGTTTCTGTTTCAGGAAAAGAATTTATCTTCCACCTCATTCCCTCCGGATGCCTTTATAAAGATAAGCATTGCGTGATTGGAAATGGGGTTGCGGTAAATCCAGCCATATTGTTGGATGAGATAGAAAATTTAGAGAGGGAGGGGATTAAACTAAATCTCCATATAAGCTATAGGTGCCATCTCATTATGCCATACCATATTGCAATAGATGAGATACGAGAGAAAACACAAAAAATAGGGACAACCAAGCGGGGGATTGGTCCTTGCTATACAGACAAAGTAGCAAGGTGCGGCATTGTTATAGCTGATATGCTTGATAAAGATGTATTTAAAGAAAAGGTTAGAGAAAACCTTACCCAAAAGTCTTTAAAGGGCTTTGAGACAGATAAAATTGTAGATGAATATCTTTCTTATTTTGATAAAATAAAAGATTTTGTCTGTGATACAAGGGTTCTTTTAGATAATGCCATTTTGAAAAGAAAATCCATATTGTTTGAGGGAGCACAAGGAACCCTTCTGGACATTGATTTTGGAACATATCCATATGTAACATCAACCAACCCTACAATCGGAGGGATAGGAACCGGAACAGGGATTCCTCCAAGGTATATAGAAAATGTCATTGGTGTGATGAAGGCATATTCCACAAGGGTTGGAGAAGGTCCATTTCCCACAGAAATAAAGGGAGACCTGGGTGAATCCTTAAGAGAAAAGGGAAAAGAATATGGTGCGACAACCGGAAGACCAAGAAGGTGTGGATGGCTTGATTTACCAGCAATCAGGTATTCCTGTAAAATAAATGGGATAACCAGCATTGTCATAACAAAGCTTGATGTTTTGGATTGCCTTTTTAAAATAATGGTTTGCACAAAATATAAGATAAAGGGTAAAATTTATGATGAAATCCCTCAGGAAATTACAAGATGGGACGATATTGAGCCAATATACGAGGAATTTCCAGGATGGGAAATGGATATAGGAAATATAAAGGAATATGATAATCTTCCAAAGAGAGCAAGGGATTATATTGAAATGATAAGAGATGCTTTGGATGTTTCTGTTTCTTTTGTCTCTGTAGGAAAGGAAAGAAACCAAAGTATAGAGGTGATATAAATGGAAAAATGGTATGAGCTTCCAAGCGGAGGGTTGATTTTAGAGCCAGCAACAGCGAAAGAATATAAGACAGGCTCCTGGAGGTCAAAAAGGCCTATTTGGGATGCTTCCAAATGTATATCCTGCCTTAATTGCTGGATATATTGCCCAGATTCCTCAATAATGGTTGAGGATGAAAAGATGTGTGGGATAAACCTTGATTATTGCAAGGGCTGTGGGATATGTGCCAATGTCTGTCCAGAAAAGGTATCTGCCATAAAAATGGAGGAAGAAAGGAGGTGAAAAATGCCAAAGATATTGATTGCTTATTCTTCGTTTGGGGGAAATACGGAAAGGCTTGCTAGGGCTATTAAGGAAGGGGTAGAAAGTGTATCAGGATGC
>JBFMED010000031.1:0-7853 GCA_040753475.1 bacterium | reverse complement strand
CTTGCAACCACAACATTTCTCCTTACAGGGGCTATTATTACGCTAAATAAGGTAGCAACATTTACCCCTCCCCTTGGCTATTTGGGAACAAATCCCTATGTTCCTGGTGGGACAATAACATTTACCATAACATACATAAACATAGGCGATGCAAAGGGAACAAATACAATTATAACTGATTTCATCCCTGATAATACATACTATGCAAGTCAAACATTAAGAATTGGAACAATTGGCTCAACCTATGATACTGCAGGGACAAGGACAGATACATTTGACACTGATAATGCAGAGTTTGATAACAATAAGGCAATCTTTAGGATTGGCGAGGTTCCTATCGCAGAAGGGGGAAGGGTCTATTTTAGGGTGTATGTAAGATGAAAAACCACAGATTATGAGGCACAACTTCTGACCTACCTGAAAATGATGGGTAAAAGAATTGGTTTGTTAATCAATTTTAATGTTCCTGTTTTAAAGGAGGGAATTAGACGAATTATAAATGGTTAGATTCTCTGTTTCTCTGTGCCTCTGTGGTTATTTGTCAAAGATTATGAAGATGAAGCTAATGGGATTTTTTGCGGTGTTTTTTAATGTCCATCCCTATCCATATTCCAAGGACAATGAGGCTTGTAATCCCAAACATAAGGGCAACAGCAAGGTTGCTATCAATGGTCATGCTCAACATTTTTATTATTTTTCCTCCTTTAAAAACTTATATCCCACGAGGGCAAGTATAATGGTAGCAATAAAACCACATATAAAGAGAAAAAGATTAAATGATTCTTTTCCAATAAAGGGCGAAATAACTAATAATGTAAATGTAACCTTGGATAAATCAAGGAAATATTTTGCAACCTCTTTCATTAAGAAAATTCTACATCATCTTAAAAGAAAAATCAAGCTATTTGTTCTTTTAATTTTATCAAACCTTTGCTTTGCATTAAATATTGATGTTGCAACAAATACAGCAAGGATTGAAGGAACAAGTATTACCTATGGGAAAAGCCTTGATCGGATGGATATGTTTGCCTTCTCTATGGAGGGCACAGAGACAATTCTAATCGGGCTTGAGAGGGGGACAACATATTGGTATAAAACAGGTGGTAAAATTGGCTCCTTTACTACATTGGGAAGGCCACCGGTAAGGTTTGAATGGGTAAAGGTTGGCTCAATTACAAAAAACTCAGCGGTAATTTCCTGGAAGACCAATCTTGGATGTTCTAAGTTTGACATTTCTGGCTTTGAGGTTGATTACTCTATGCATATAAATGGCTCTTTATCTTATGCTAGCTATTATGCCACCTCGCTTAAACCAGATACCACCTATCTTTTTCAGATTATTGGGTATGATGATAAGGGTCAGATGGGGACATATAATGGCCAATTTAAGACAGCAGAGAATAACCTTGCTTTAAATTGCAAGGTTTCTGGCACATTTGACCAATTGCCTGACGATCGGTATGTTAAAAGAGGAAATCCATTGCTAAGGATTACCGATGGCGATTTGTCTTATTTTAATGGAATGGCACAATCAGGAGATATAACCTCGGCTGACCAATGGCTGGTTATTGACCTTGGGACAATCACAAAAATCTCAACCATTACCGTCTACTGGCGGGCATTGGCATATAGCCAGGATTATTCAATTAAGGGAAGCAAAGATGAAAAAAATTGGCTTGTTCTGGCTTCTTCCCTAAATGGAGATAACGGGGTTTGGATGCGCTCAGGAAGTGGCGACCCAATGAGGGTTATGGAATGCGGAGTGTGGAGTGTGGAGTGTGGAATTAGGTATGTAAAGCTTTTGGCAAAAAAGAAAAGCAAATTTTTCCATAAGCATATTGACTGGAATTTTATCCAAATAATGGAGGTGAAAATATTTTAATGGGCCTTGTCTTTAGCTTGTCTTTCTTTTCTATCTTGCCACCAGACAATAAATGTGATTATTGCAGCAAATCCAACCAAAAGAAGGGCAAAGATCTGAAATGGACCAATCATTTTTCTTCCTCCTTAATAAGGGATGAAAGAATAAGGCTAAAGCATACCAGTAAGAGAAATATGAAAAGCCCGGTGAGAAAGGTAAAAAGCTCAAAACTCTCAGCGATTGCTTGGCCAAGGATTACAATCGCTAGGATATATTCTGCTGTCTTTAAGAATACATCAACCAGAAGCCTTTTCTCCCTATCCCTAAATTTCATAAGATTATTTTATCTTTTATTTTCCACGATGTCAATCTATTTATACAACTTAAAATTTAAAATTAAGCGAACGAAGTGAGCGACAAAGGAGGTGATGGCCTATGAGGGTTTAGTTTTTAAGCGGCCAGCCTAGTTTGGAGGCTTAAAACCCAAACAAAAAAATAAGAGCAAGCAAAGCTTGCAAAAAGGAGGAAAAAATGAAGAAACTTATTGGATTTACAATGATGGCTTTAGTGCTTTGCACTACAGCCTATGGGATAGGGACATCGGGGACAACAGCGGGTTGGGAGATTATGAATGGGACAAATACAGGCCTAGGTACTCAGGCTGATGTGCCCGGAGATTTGGTGATAACCTATGCCCAGGAGACAGGTTTGGGAACCCTCACTGATACGGCTACACAAACTGCAACTGCAACTGTAGGCCGAATCTACGGAGGAACCCTGACTGATGCCGCAGACCAAGTAGGAGCTCCCGGAGGGGTAGTATGGTACCTATACACAATTTACAACCTGGGAAATGCCTCGGATGATTTTAACCTTGGGACAGACAACCTGACCTATTATGGAGCATCTGGCTGGACATTTGAGATTTATGATTTGGCAAAAGTCAATAAGATCTCAACCATTGCTGTAGCTGAAGATGGATCAGAACAATTCTACCTGAAGGTAACCATTGCTCCAAGTGCCTCCAATTATTCCTCGGCTACAGTCAGGACATTGGGAACGACTACCTATGATGGAGGTTCTTATACGGTTGGAGCCTGGATATATGGTGGAACGGATACGGTTTTTGATTTCTCAACCACAACCGTTGCCGCAGCCATTATGAAAGTAAGCAAGACGCTAGAGTATGAAACACCATCTGGATATGCAGGAAGTAACCAATTTGTCCCAGGTGGAACAATCACCTACATCATCACATACTGGAATAGTGGTGTTGGAACAGCAAGCAATGTCTCAGTTTCTGATAGGATTCCCAATTATACTGAGTATGGCTCAGAAAGTTTGAGGATGGGAACCATTAGCTCAACCTATGATACTGCAGGGACAAAGACAGATGCAGTTGATGGTGATGAAGCATCCTGTGTAAGTGATCTGGCAACCTTTAATATTGGTCAGGTTGGACCAGGAGAAGGCGGAAGGCTATATTTTAGGGTAAGGATAAAGTAGGGGGTATAAAGAAAGGAGTTAGGGAGCTTAAAGGCAGGAATCTTTATATCTAGTAGATAGATATGAGCCCTCATACTCTACTAGAGAAGGGACTGTCTAAGGGCTAATAACCAAAAAGCAGTAGGACTATAGGATTAGTCTATAGTCTAATTTAGCTTGGGGTTTATCTAATTTTGTCCCCTAAATCCTTGAAAACTAATGGAAATGGGCCTTAATAGCCTTATTAGGGCTGGCCCCCTTATCCTATTTGTTGGTCTTTCTGTCGGCGGATTAAGCAGGGCAAGTCCTACACCGGTAAACACAGAGGTCAGTAATATAGCAGAGTTAAGCTATGAAGGGGGAGATCTGTCTTCAAATCCTGCTACATTTACTGTTGGACAGGTTTATGGTGTATGGCTTAAAAACAAAGAGCCAGCCTCTAAGCCTGTTTCTCCTGAGGGGAGCGTAGACTATGAATATGAGGCAAGGAATACAGGAAATGGGACAGAAAGCATCAATCTTGGAACAGATACAATCTCTGCAAATGGAATATGGAACATCTCTCTAGTTAAAGGAAATGTGATCATTGCAAATCCGATAACCCTAGGGCCAGGGGAGGCTTTTTCCTTCTTTCTCAAGGTAAGCCCGGCCCCTGGCCAAAAGGAAGGGGCTTCTGTTAAAGTAAAGGTAATTGCTGAAACATTAGAAAAGGATGGTCCAATGGGAGGAGGAGATAAGGTAGAAGACATAACTACAACCTTTATCTCACAACCACCTGTGCTTGATCTATCTAGGTGTGTGAACTATCCCAATCCATTTGATCTGACAAAATATGACCATATAACCATTGGTCCTTTGCCTTTGGGAACAGTTGTAAAGCTCTATACCATCTCTGGATTTTTGGTGAATACATTGCAGGAAAGCAATGGAAGTGTTATATGGGATGGAAAGAATAATGAAGGGAGCAGGGTTGCCTCAGGGATATACATTTGGATGGCAGAAAGCCAAAATGAACATAAGGTAGGGAAATTGACGCTGATAAGATGAAGATAAAATATTTTGTTTTTCTCCTTCTTGGCTTTTCTTTATATGGATTTGGACCAGGGAGTATGGGCTCTGATTTCTTAAGGCTTCCTCAAGGTGCAAGGGCAATTGCTATGGGAGAGGCATATACTAGCTTGGCAGATGATGCAACATCAATCCATTGGAACCCTGGATGCCTTGTCTATTCAGGAAACAATGCCTTTTTTATGCACTCAAAATATCTTGCAGGAATAAACTATAATTTCCTTGCAGCTACAAAAGAAATGGGAAGCCAGGCAATGGGAGTATCTATTTTTTGTCTTTATACTGATGATATAAGAAGAAACGAGAAAGGAGAAGAACTTTCTAAATTTAGCAATTATGACCTTTGCCTAGCAACCGGATATAGTATGAAGCTCAATCCTTATAACTCTATTGGAATGGGAATAAAAAATATCTATCGGAAATTGGATGATAAGGATGCATTCGGAAGTATCTTTGACTTTGGCTTTCTTCGCAAGGAAAAAAATTTTAATCTAGGGCTTTCTCTTAAGAATTTAAGCTTTGGTGAGGGAATAAAATTTATTTTAGAGCATGACCCATATCCTTCGCAACTTACAGGAGGTATTTCTTATTTGACCAATTCTTTTAAATGTGCTTTGGATTTTGTAAAGCCAAGGGAAAGTAATTTCTATCTAAACCTTGGCTTTGAATACTTCATTTTTGACAAATTCTTTATTAGAGCAGGCCTTCCCAAAATAAATGAAAGCATCTTAAAATATAGCTACGGCTTTGGTTTTAAGGAAGACAATCTTTGTCTTGATTTTGGTGTATCCTCTTGTGGTAACCTAGGAAACCCAATCTTTTTCTCAACATCCTTCAATTATTAAAGGTATCGCCTATTTTTAAGATACAAAAATGAAGAATAAGCTGCGATTGCACCATCTGAGAGGGCTGTAATCACCTGCCTTAAGCCTTTTTCGCAGACATCGCCAGCCGCAAATACTCCCCTCTTTGATGTATGCATATCCTCGTCTGTAATGATATAGCCATTGTCAGAAAGCAACAATATGCCTTTTGCAATTGAGCTGTTTGGAGAAAGACCAATAAAGATGAAGACACCATCGCATTCTATATTTTTCTCTTCACTTGTCTTTACATTTCTTATTTTAACAGAAGATACCCTGTTTTCTCCCATAATCTTAAGAACCACAGAGGAAAATATAAATTCAATTCTTTCATTTGAAAAAGCCCTTTCCTGAAGCAATTTTGCTGCCCTTAACTCATCCCTTCTGTGGATAACAGAAACCCTATTTGCAAACTTTGTAAGGAACAATGCCTCCTCAATTGCTGCATCCCCTCCTCCTACAACAACCACATCTTTATCCTTAAAAAAAGGCCCATCGCAAACTGCACAATATGAAACACCCTTTCCGGTTAGCCTTTCCTCTCCCTCTACATTTAGCCTTTTAAAAGATGCACCCGTTGCAATAATTATGCTCTGTGCTGTGTAAAATTTGTCATCACAATGAACCTCAAATAAACCATCTTTTTCTATAATCCCTTTGCAATCAGAAGGAATAATAGAAACCCCAAATGATTTCACTTGCTCCTTAAGGTTATTTATAAAATCAAACCCTGAGATTTTTGGAATTCCCGGGATATTCTCAATTTCTCCTGTAAGGGTTGCAAGGGAGGGGTTTTTCCCTTCTATAATCAAGCAGGAAATGCCCAGCCTTTTTCCATAAAGCCCTGCTGATAATCCTGCTGGACCAGAACCAATGATGATAAGCTCCATTTTGAAATATTATATACTTAACAAGAATTTGGTTTCAAGCAAAAACTTGACTTATACTACAGAAATAAATTATATTTTTGCTATGATTACAATGAGTATTGACCAGATGCTTGAGAAGATGGTGGAAACCAATGCCTCTGATTTATATATTAAGACAGGGTGTCCTCCAATGTATAAAATAGAAGGAACTACCCTGCCGGCAAAAATGGAGCCATTAACCCCTGAGGATACAGAGCGCCTTGCCTATTCCATTATGACCGATGAGCAAAAGAAGGAATTTGAAAGGGAGAAAGAGCTTAACTGTGCCTATCACCTTCCTGGGGTAAGGTTTAGGGTAAATGTCTATCGGCAAAGGGAGTCTGTGGGTATTGTCTTTCGCCAGATAAAGCTTCAGATTGCAACCTTAGAAGACCTCAATCTACCCCCTGTGCTTAAAGAAATTGCCTTAACACCAAGGGGCCTTGTTTTGGTTACCGGAGCAACCGGCTCTGGAAAATCAACCACCCTTGCCGCCATTATAGACTACAGGAACGAAAATAAAACAGGCCATATTATAACCATTGAAGACCCAATAGAATTTGTTCATATGGATAAAAAAGGGGTGGTAAGCCAGAGGGAGGTTGGGATAGACACCCATTCATTCTCCGCAGCCTTAAAAAATACCCTTCGCCAGGCACCAGAGGTCATTCTTATCGGCGAGATGAGGGATGTTGAGACCGTTTCATCGTCCATTTACTATGCAGAGACAGGCCACCTTGTTTTATCAACCCTGCACTCAACCAATGCCAATCAGACAATGGAAAGGGTTATTAACTTCTTTCCAGAAGAGATGCATCCTCAGATATTCCTTGCCTTATCATTGAATCTTAAGGTGGTAATCTCCCAGAGGCTTATCCCTGGAATTGATAAGAAGCGGGTTGCGGCAATTGAAATTATGCTTGTAACACCAAGGATAAAGGAGCTTATCAGAAGGGGTCAGATAGGAGGTGAGCTTAAGGGAGCCATTGAGGGAGGAAGGAATGAGGGTTGTCAATCCTTTGACCAGGCAATATATGACCTTTATAATCAAGGAAAGATAACCCAGGAGGATGCCCTTCGCTATTCTGATTCTCCAAATGATATGAGGCTTAAGATGAAGGGGCTGGTGTAAAAAATTCAAAAATCAAAATGCAAAATGCAAAATTAAGGTAAGGAGGTAAAATATGTATGCGGTTTTTGAGATAGGAAAGAAGCAATATTTAGCAAAAGAGGGAGAGGTTATTGAGGTTGATCTTTTGGATAAAAAAGAGGGAGAAGAAATTGAGTTTTCTAATCTTTTGATGGTAAGGGATGAGAATAATCTTATCCTTGATAATCTTTCCTCTTTTAAAGTAAAAGCAAGGGTTTTGGGAGAGAAAAAGGCTAAAAAGATTACTATAATGAAGCATATCCCAAGAAAGGGTTATCACAAAAAACAAGGCTGTAGGCAAAAATACACCTCCATCTTAATAGAAAGTATATATTTAAGCTAATCAGAATAAAATGATTTAGGATTTAGGAATTTTTTGGATTTAATTGTTTTAAATCTTAAATCCTAAATCTTAAATCCTAAATTCCCATTTTCCGCTACCTTACAATAGGGATTGATTATAATTCCCATTTTCCGCTATTATTTAATAATAGATTAACATAAAAGTAAAAAATTCT
>JBFMED010000030.1:0-7495 GCA_040753475.1 bacterium | reverse complement strand
AAAGTCAGGAGTCAGAGGTCAGGGGGTCAACGGGGTCAGGAGAAGAAGTCAGGAGTCGGGAGTCGGGAGTCGGGAGTCGAAGGTAAAGGCATTGACTCAAGACTCAAGACTCAAGACTCAAGACTCAAGACTCAAGACTTTTCTTTGTTTTCTGTTTTCTGTTGTCTGTTGTCTGTCTTCTGTTGCTTATTCCTCCTTTAACCCATTTTCCTTAACCAATGAGAAGCCAAGCCTTGAGGTTGTGGGGACAATAACCCCTTCCGAAATTGAAACAATAACCATTAGCCAGGAAAAATCTAGTTTTTTTGAGGAGCCCGAATTTCCTGAGGAATTAGAAATAAAAGAGGATTTTACCGCTTTATTAGAAAAATTGGATAAAGAGAGGGAAGCCCTCCTTTCAAAAGAAAAGATAAAAGAAGAACCAGAGATAGAAGTTAAAGAAGAAATCCAAGTAGAAGAACCAGGGGAGGAGGTAGAAGAAAAGGAAGATATTAGTTTATTGGCAGACCTAGCATCTAATAGGCTAAAGGAGGCAGAGGATAGAAGAAAGAGGCTTATCTTGCCAAAAGAGGAATATGAAAGGCTTAAGACACAACCAGGCGAGGCTTTAAAATGGAAGCTTCCAGAGGAATCTGAATTAAATGTTTTGGGAAGAAAGTTTATAAAAATGGGCTATTCGGGAAAAAGCCTCCTTAATACAACAGAAAAAGAAAAAAGCTCTAATCAGATAAACATAGAGCAGGAGCTTGAGGTAAAGATTAAGGGGATAGTAAAGAAAAAGGTCTCTGTAAATGTTGACTATTCTGATAAGAGCACAGATGTTCTTCCTGCCAAAAAGACATTTGAGGTAAAATACACAGGCGACAAGGAGGAGGTAGTCCAGGAAGCGGTATTTGGAGATGTGGCATTAGAGCTTCCCGCAACCAGATTTGTAAGCTACAAAAAATCTGGGTTTGGAATATCTGCAAAGGCAGCTGGATTAAAAAAGAAGCTTAATGTTTCTGTAATTGCAAGCAGGGAAAAGGGGGAATCAAGGAGCAAGTCTTTTAAAGGGACAACAACATTAGGTTCCTCAGATATGCAGGATACCTCGTTTATAAGGAGGAGGTTTTATCAGGTTCTTGGCTCAATTGATATGAAAGGCGATAAGGTAGATAAAGGAAGGATAGAGTGGTTAAAAAGCAAGGGCTATCTTCCCATAAAACCCGGTTCGTTTATGGTCTATATTGACGACAAAGACCCAAACAATAATACATCTGCAATCCCTCTTACAGGTTGGACTTATGATAAATCTGGCTCATATACTGGCTCTTTTGACCAAAAATTCCCGGGAGAGAACTATTCCTTTAATTACTGGACAGGCATTCTTTCATTTAAATATCCCATCCCAGAAAACAATGTTGTCTTTATCTCATTTATAGATGGAAAAGGCTCAGAGACAACAAACCTTATCATAAAAAATGAAAGGGCAGAACAGATAAAAAAACCAGAGGTTTATGAATTATTTGAGCTAAAAGGATATTATAGCCTTCCCTATAGAAAGATTGACCTTTCTTCTCCTGATTTTTCTTTTGAGATAAGAGATGCAGGAGGGAAATATTGGTATGATGCAAACAACAATGCTCTCTTTGATACAGAAGAGCTAACCTATGTAAGAATATTTGGATTGGATAGGGAAACAAGGTATGATATAGAGGGCAAGGAAAGACCAGGATACAACAAAATTGATAAGGAATTCTTTGACCTGGATTTGGGGCTTCTTATATTTCCCGATAGGATTCCATTTGATTTTACAACATCTACCACAAAGAAGGATAATAGGTTTTACTATGAAGACACCTGGTATCCAGAAAATATCTTTTCTTTGCTACAACCAGCAACCCTTAGCTTAATTTCTAATCAAAATTGCTACAAATTAGAAAATTTCCAATCAAAATATACGATAAGAATAACCTATTTTGCAGAAAAATTTGGATTTTCCCTTGATGAGCTAAATGTTGTTCCAGAGAGCGAAGCAATTTACATAAATGGCAACAGGCTTTCAAAAGGGGAGTATTCCATTGACTACGAGGTAGGTTATATAACAATCTATAGAAAGATAAAGCCAGAGGATGAGATAAGGGTAGACTATGAATATGCGCCATTTTTAGGTGTCTACCAAAAAAGCCTTCTTGGAACAAGGTTTGAGTATAAACCAGGAGCAAATTTTTCTTTAGGAGGAACATATATTGGAGAATCGGGCGCAGGGCTTAAGGGTGCTCCCTCAGTTACTCATCCATCAACCTCCCTTTCTGTATTTGATATTACCTCAAGCCTCTCCCTTACAGACCTTTTAAAGGAAAAGATGGATTATAATGGAGCTCTTTCAGCTAAATTTGAGGCCGAGCTTGCCCATTCTATTCAAGATCCAAATACATATGGCTATGGGATGATTGATTCTATGGATTCTACAGAGAATGAGGTATCAGGAGGGATTACAGAAACCAGCTGGCAGATATCAAGCCTTCCACCAGGAGAGGCTCAAACACCAAGGGGAAAAATATTTTATTATGAGGATGAAAAGCAAATCCCATATGCAGAAAGGGCTGGTCCCTATGTAAAAGATGGAGGACATAGGGTAGATGAGGAGCAAAACAAGCAGAAGATGCTTGAGCTTAATCTCTCCCTTGGAACAAGTTCACCTGAGCGCTTTGTAGGTCTTGTAACCTCCCTTTCAAAGGAAGGGCTAGACCTTTCTGATTATTCATTCATTGAGGTTTGGAGCAATATTCCCTCATCCTCTACGATGAGATTTTATCTTGATATTGGCAAGGTATCAGAGGATAGTGACGGAGATGGAATTCTTGATACAGAGGATAAAAATCCCAAAGATGGCATCCTTAACCCAGGTGAGGATATAGGTTTTCCATTTGGGACAGAAACAATGGTTGGGCCAAAAAATGGCCAATTAGACAGTGAAGACCTTGACGAAGATGGCTCTCTTGAGACAGGAGAATCTATTTTTACATCCCTTGTAAATGATGAAAGCTATATTCAGGATACAAAGAATACGATGCCAGGATGGAAATTATATAAGATTCCAATAAAAGACCCTGGTATAGACCTTAGAGCTGTCAAGCATATGAGGATAAGGTTTGAAAATGTTGGAACATCATCAATTTTAAATACAACCTTTCACATAGATAGAATAGCCATTATAGGCTCTAATTGGGAAAAGCCTGTTCTAACAAAGGGGACAGGAACAATTTCTCTATTGGGAAGGAATTCAAAGGATGATGCTGATTATGTAAGCTTACTTTCTGACCCTGAATACAAAAAGCTCCATGAAAAAGAAGACCTTAAAGAAGAGGGAGCCCTTTCTATTTCCTATAATTTTTCAACGCAATCCTCTGCTTATATAAGAAAAAATTTGGGGAGAACCCAAAATTATAACCCTTATAAATCCTTAAGATTTTGGACATATAGCTATTCGGGGACCCAATCCCTCTCTTTAATATTTGGTCAGGATGCCAGCAATTGCTTTGAATACAATGTTGGGACAATAACGCGAGGATGGAGCCTTATAACGATAGATCTCTCTGTTTTTAATGAAATACTTGCTAAAAAGGGAACGCAAAGTGGGAATTTTGTTATAATCGGCTCTCCAAATCTTGGAAGGATAAATGAAATAAGGTTTATTTTGAATGCTTCTTCACAGGGAGAGATATGGCTTAATGAGCTTCATCTTTCTGATGTTGTAAAGAGAGAGGCGAATTCATATTTTGTATCATTGTCGGGTGGATGGACTAATTGGGGAAATTTTAATTTTAATAGAACAAATCAGGAAGGTTCATTTAGAACAATAGGTCCGGTAGTTTCAGGACAAGAGGCAGATAGCATCCACTTTGATACAAGTATTACAAGATTTTCTGTTCTTCCTGTTTTAAAATTTATTTATGACGAAAACAAAAAGGATCTTTCCTATAAGAATGTTGATGAGGTTTCAACCCAGAAATTTGGGATTGAGGAGATAAAGAATAAAAAGGTAGATTTAACATTTGACCTTAACAAGAAGAAAAACAAGGGATTTCCCGTTTTATCAAGCTATTTAAAGAAGGATGAATTTTTGTATGGATATTCTGACAATAACAATTGCGGGATGAATTTAGAAATAGGAGGATCCCTTTCTCATTCCTATACATTTCCCAAAAAGATTAAAAGCCCATCATTAAGCACAACATATAGCTTTACAAAGCAAGAAGGAAGCCTGACCGACTACCTTAACCAAACAAATAGTAATGAAAAGGAAAAAATCTCTCATTCAGGAAAGACAACCTTCTCTTTTGCACCCCATCCATCTTTTTCAGGCTCAAATGTTTCATTAGAAAAGCAAATATCAAATGAGGATATAGAATACCCAGGAAGGCAGGGAACAGGCACATTAGAAAAAAATGATAAAGGCCTTGATATTGCAAGCCTTGTTTTAAAATTCTATCCCATTGGGCCAATTCCTGTAATATTGCCAAAATCTTCCATTTCAACCGAGTATTCAATAAGCAAAAGCATTGAGGATTTGAAGACAAGCTATGAGGGGAGCTCAACAGCTAAAATACTTCAAGAAACAAAAAAGGATAATGTAAAAGATGGAATTAGTGTAAGTATATTTCCATATAAAACCTTTCCCTTAGAGACAAATTATAGCATAACACAGAATAGGGAACATCAGGATTCAAACCTCTCTCAATATATATATGAAACAAAAAGCAGAAATCAATCAACCTATATCCTCCATAGGGACAATAAAGGCTCTCTAACCATTGAGGGAAATAAATTGTCATTTGGTCAAACAGAAGCAAAGGCAAAAGAGGATAAAAGCCTCCTTCTAACCCACAGAGAGATAAAGTATGACCTTAATAAGGTAGAAATTAAGAAGTTAAGGTTTATCCCTTTAATTTCTTCTACAAGGATTGACAAAAAATTCTACTTCCTTGAAGACTATGACATTTCAACTGATAGAAGAATTTATAAAAAGAGGGCATCTACTAGCTCGCATTTGGGGATAGACAATACACTGGGTGAGATTAAATATAAAGGCTATAAGGTCGGTTTATCTACAAGTTTTACCCTAGATGCAAATGCAGGTTATGATAACCTTCCTTCCGATGAGGAAACCTTAAGAACATTGCTCTCTGTCTATAATGATTTTCACAAGGGGCTTTTGTTTAAAAGAAGGGGTCCAAATGGCGATTTATATTCAAAGGCAAAAAGGACATCTTCCTCTGATACAAGGTCCTGGGGGATTACAGGTAATTGGAAGCTTTATGAGCCTTTAACCACAGAGAGCAAGATTACATTGACATTAAAGGAGGAGGAAAATGGGCTTTTATGGTCTGACTCAATATCAAATTCAATAAACAATACCCTAGACCTTCTAAAGGCAAAACCAGGTCTTTCAAAGAGATTTAATTCCTCATCCCTTGAGGCAAATTATAAGATTGATTACAGCCATCAATATACCAATATTGCAGAAAGGTCAACTGTAATTACCCATAACCCATACATTGAATGGAATGCAAATTGGAAGAACAATTTAAACACAACATCTATCTTTAAGACAACATTTTCAAACTCAAAGGAGGCATCAGGCGTTATTACAAAGAACCTTGAGGTCTATCCATCCCTTAATTGCACATACAATTATACCAAACCAGGGCTTTTAAAACTTCCCTTTGCCAATAAGGCAATCTCACTAGAGAGAAAGCTTAGCCTGAATGGAAAGCTTGAGACAAGCTTTAAGAGAAAGAAGAAAGGCAATATTGCTGAAATAAATGAAGACAACTACAAGCTTGATGCCTCAGGGACATATAAAATACAGGAGAATACCTCGGGAACACTTGGCTTTAATATGGAATACTTCACAGACAAAGTAAAGGCAGGCAGGGACTATTTTGGCTATGGCTCATATTTCAGCCTTGAGTTTAGGTTTTAGGTTAAAATGGTTTTTGGAATAAAATTCAAGTTAAGAGAGGAGGTGAAAAATGAAGACACATTTATTTCCCATAGTAATTGAATGTATGGAAGAAGGTGGATATTATGCCGAGTGCCCCCTTTTACAGGGATGTCATGTAGAGGGAGAAACCTATGCAGAGGCTATAGAAAATATTCAAGATGCAATAAAGGTTTTCCTTGATTCCTATCAAGAATTAGGTAAGGATTTTCCACAAGTCCCAATTTATGAGGGAAATATTGTAATTACCTCAGGTATTCCCATATTGGAGAAGGTATAAAATGGCAGAAAAATTTCCTGCAGTAACAGATAGAGAGATTATCAAGGCAATTCAGAAAATAGGATTTGAATTTTATCGGAAGGCAAAAGGAAGCCATGAAGTATAAAGCAAGTTTAGTGGTTTTGGGGCTAATTTGGGGCGATGAGGCAAAGGCGGCGGATTCCCTGCGTCAGGTCAATATCAGACAATATATAATTTGGAGGTGAATTGAAAAAATGCAAGCAGTAGTTGAATTAACAGAGGATGTGATTAAAGATGTAAGTAAATTGGGAAGGCAATTTGGGTTTAGGGACGAAAGAGAATTCATTGAGGATGCAGTGAGAGAAAAGCTTCTTCAGTTGAAAAAGAGGCTGTTTGTTTCTGTAACAGACGAAATTAGGATGGGATTAGAAAAAAAAGGAATAAGCCTGGATGAGGTTCTTGAAGATTTTGAAAGACAAAGGAAATGATTGAAATCGTGGTTGATGCAAATCCGATTTTATAAAAGCAAACTTAAGGAGGCAGAAGGACTAATTGGAGAAATTGATAGAAAGGATGTTGATATTCTGGCATTAGCCTTGTTCACAAAAGCTCCACTTTGGAGTCACGATAGGGATTTTGAAGATATTAAAGGAATAGAATTGCTTAAGACCAAAGATTTTTTGTAAAAGATGAAAAAGCTATTGGCTTTAGTGGTTCTGGGGATGGGTTTGGGAAGTATAAGCCAGATGGTTTATGGCACAGATGTATCAGGGGTTATCTCTGAGAGTGCAACCTGGACTCTGGCAGGAAGCCCTTACATCGTTACCGGCGATGTCTATGTTCAAGGAGCAACAAATCCCTGTTTGACCATTGGACCAGGGGTTGTTGTCAAGTTTAATCAATACAAAACCTACACATTGGTGGTAATTCGGCAAATGAGTCTGGCAAGCTCATAGCAGACGGCACATTAGGCACAATCACTTTTTTTACCTCAAACCAAGTAACTCCAACACCAGGTTATTGGAGTGCTATTCGTTTTTATAATTATGCTGATGATTCAAGCATCTTAAACCATGTTGAAGCTATTTATGGAGGCTATAGTTATGGCATCATCTTTTGTGATAATGCCTCTCCAATTATTTCTAACTTCCCATTTTCCGCTACCTTACAATAGGGATTGATTATAATTCCCATTTTCCGCTATTATTTAATAATAGATTAACATAAAAGTAAAAAATTCTCAAGGTTTTTGCTTTAAAAACCGATAA
>JBFMED010000029.1:0-2714 GCA_040753475.1 bacterium | reverse complement strand
GTAATTACTTTTGTACCAAATGGCTGTGTACCTACCTTAAAACTAAATGTAAAAGATCCCTGTCCATCTACAACTGCTGTTGTAATAGTTTGCGTTGTTCCAAAATCAACTTGTAAAATATCATTCGTTGATTGCCCTCCATCTCCTTTTATCGTTACCAACGTTCCAACTGGTCCTTTATTAGGCGATATGAAGTTAATACCAACTGCTGCCTCCGCCTCCCTCGCCCAAAACACAGAGGAAACCACAAAAAGGCAGACCCCTGCCCCTAGGGTTGCAATCTTCTTCCCAATACTACCGCCTGCGTCCATTATCCTATTTTCTCCTTAATCTGTAAGTACGACATTTATCTTATTACTCCAAACTTCCCCCTCTTTTTGTCCTTTCCATCATCCAAGATCCAGATATACATTCCTGGTGCTAGCTCTTTATTGTCCTTATTCTTTAAATAATAGTCAAATTTTCCTGAACCTGTATTTATTGTTTGCTCATATTTCTTTAAAGGAGAGAATACATTTACTAGCCTCTGCTTAAGGCCATCTACCTCACTTAATGGCATTGAATACATAAAGCTTGCCGAGTTTCCCTTGTCTACCAAAGAAGCGGGATTTTCAAAAAATCCAAGGGGGTCTCTTTCTAGCTTAAGAAAGGCTAATCCTGCCTCTCCTGGTGTTTTTGCCAAGCAAAAACCTGCTAAAATCAAAAAGACAAATACCTTTCTCATCTTACCATTACCTCCCGATGTCTTTCTTCTGCCCGCTGATCAATTCTATCAAGAATATTTCCCAACTCTTTTCCAAGCTTTGTTAGGGCTTTATCAATAAATTCTTGTATATTTCTATTCTCAGAAGCAATAAATTCACGCATATTTTTATTCTCATCTGCAATAAATTTCTCCAGAAATTCCCGCATATTTTTATTCTCAGAAGTAATAAGTTCACGGGTAACCTTTCCATTCTGCTTTGCATATACGGCAAAGAAAATACCCAAGATAGAAGCCAATGTCCCTGCTCCGGTAACAAGCAATCCCAATATCTGTAAGTATGACATCTTATCTTAAAACAATCCTACCTCCCTCGCCAAAAACACAGACGAAAGCACAAAAAGGCAGACCCCACCTCCTAGAACCGCAAGCCTCTTTCCAATACTACCTGCGTCCATTATGCTACTTTCTCCTTAAGCATTGCAATTTCTTCCTCTACCTTCAAGAGCCTAATCTCCAGATTCTCCCATCTTTCCTTATGAATCACTGTCTTATCAAAAAAGCCATCTATCCTTATATTTGTCTCATCTATCCTCTTGTTTGTCTCTATAAATCTCCTGTCTACCTCATCAAACCTTTTCAGCACATCAGCCCACATCCCATCAATCCTCTTGTTTGTCTCATCAATCTTTCCAAGCAATTCTGTCCTTACCTCATCAATCCTCTTGTTTGTCTCATCAATCCTTTGATGGATATAGATAAGTTGCTGCTCCATAGCAGACATCCTTCCCGAAAACTCATCCATCCTCCCCTCTAATCTCTCTAACCTCTGGGTTATCTTTCCTAACTCAGGAAGCAATGCTGTCTTTACCGCCTCTGCAATCTTCTCTACTCCTATCATCATAACTTTACTCCCATAGAGGAAAGGACAAAAAGGCAGTTCCCTCCAGCGATTGCCACAAGCCTTTTTCTAATGCTACTACCTGCCTCCATTATGCTACTTTCTCCTTAATCTTCTTCATTTTATCAATCCCTTTATAATATCAGCCACAACAGGGTTCATAAGGGTAAGGGCAAGGATTGTAAGGATTATTAAGAAATTCATTTTTATATCAATTCTTTTGATGTTTCCTTCAATCTCTATTTTATCTTTCTCCATCTTGCCAAGGAGTTCTGTTCTCACAGCATTTATCCTTTCCTCAAAGACTTCCCTGGTTATAAACTCTTTCCTTATCGCATCAAGTAGCTCATCCTTGGTTCTTCTCCATGTATGCTCTACCTCATCTTGGATTACTGTCTCAAAAGACCTTACTACCCTCTTTGCATCCTCTTTTCCAAAACCCTTCTCAAATGTCTCATAAACCTCTAACGGTAATGCTACTGCCATCTAATACCTCCCTATTTTTGCCTTAAATCCACTAAACTCAAGGTTTTCTTCATTCTTTTCCATCCTTATTTCAAAAATTTAAAAAAGTCAATGGTTGTCATAATATTACCTCTACATCATCGGGAATTCTCCCTGTATATAATAAGGCTTTATCTCCCTTAAAGTTTTTTAAGCTTCTCTGAACCTCTATCCATTTTTTGCTATGAAAGATTACCTCTCCTCTTTTAATCTTTGCTTCAGAAATTACAGGTTTGGAAAGAAGGATCCATTCATCTTTGTAATTTTCTTTTATCTTCTCTATTTCCATCTCATCACCTTATTTTACCACCATTGATTTTATGGCAGAGAAATCACCTGCCTTTATTTTATAATAGTATAATCCTTTTGAAAGGTTTTGTCCATTGTTATTCTTCAGGTCAAAAAATATTGCCCTATTCTTTTGGGTATATGAGCCTTTGGGTTTTTGTCCTAGATTCATTGTTCTTACCTTTTGCCCGAGGATGTTGTAAATATTCACTATACACTCATCACTATCCACTGATAACTTAAATGGGATATAGCAGGCATTATTTGCGGGATTGGGGTATGAGTTTAAGAGTTCAGAGAGTTTGGGAGTTTCAGAGG